>NZ_CP084877.1 GCF_020525925.1 Klebsiella quasipneumoniae subsp. quasipneumoniae | reverse complement strand
AATTTTGCCGTTCTGCGTGGATTTTCGGGCGACAGCGCCAGTACCCCCTAAATTGTGGCCATTCCTTTGACGCCACTGCGCCGATTTGGCCAGTGTTTTTGTGGCGCCGAAGCCGACACCGATCGTCAGTCCGGTTCCACTGAGAACATGCCCACGCAGCTGCCTGCCAAAATCCTCCAGATCCATACAGTGGCCAATTCCCCGGGCATCCAGGAAACATTCGTCAATTGAGTATTGTTCGACGCGGGGCGACAGCTCTTCCAGCAGGGCGACCACACGGTTACTCAGGCTCGCGTAGAGCTCGTAGTTGCTGGAAAAAACGTACAATTTTTCAGGAAACTGCGCCTCTTTGAGCTGGAACCAGGGGGGGCCCATCTTTATACCCAGCAGTTGGCTTCAGCACTCCGGGCAATAACGCAGCCATCGTTGTTACTGAGAACGACGACAGGTTTGCCGCGCAAATCCGGCCTGAAAACCTTCTCGCAACTGGCATAGAAGGAGTTGACGTCAGCCAGGGCGAACATCAGTCTGCCCTCCGGGTTTTATGAATGAAGGCTGTCACCACACCGAAAATTTGCAGCGTTTCCGGATCCGGGTACAGGGAAGGGAAGTCCGGGTTCATCGCCTGCAGGGCTGGCCGCGGCGTCAGAAGCAGGCGTTTTACCGTAAATTCACCCTCAATTTCCGCGATAACAATATCCCCGTGCCGCGGCTGTTCTGCTTTATCCACGACCAACAGATCGCCGGAATAGAGGCCAATATCAGTCATTGAGTTGCCAATCGCCCTGACAAAATAGGGAGTGGCGCCGGTGAATGCAGTACTCATTCAGATCCAGTTCAGACTCAGTGTAGTCTGCTGCCGGTGACGGAAAACCCGCAGGGCATCGCTCTGTGAACAAAGGAATTTTTACTATGCTGGCTTCTGATACTGCAGGAATGAACTTCATCGTTTTTTTCCTCGCTTAAGGCTGTATATATATACAGTATTATTTTGCGGAGGCCGTTTTTTTTCAAGTCATCTTGTTGCCGTTGTCTGTAACCATTTGCTGTTCCTGCAAAACAGGGAAATTTCAGAAGGATCGCTGCCAGTCCGGAGAATCGTTATCTAATAAAATGTAATATACTGAAGTACAGTGCATTTATTCTGAGTGGAGTGATTATGAATACGGGTTTAAGGCAGGTTCTGCGATATGCAGGCGTCCCGGTTGACGCCGCTGAACCGGTGCGCCGGCAATTCGGTAGCCGCCTGATTTTAATCGTGACGGTTGCTCTTCTTCCGCTGTTGATTGTTGACGTCCCTCAGTGGCTATTTGTGCTCTCTCAGATTATCTGGGGAAGCGGTATGTACATTGGTATCTCCGTGGCCAGTGATAAACCAGATCGCCGATAAGCTCAGAACGAGAGGTCTCCCGGGCCGCCTGGTGACGGGCAGCTGATAAACTGGCGCCATGCCATCAACACCGGATAAGGACGTCGCCGGCTTGTCTTTGCCGCCGGCTCCGCTTTGTCCGGCCCCCTCCCTCCGGTCTGCGGCCTTTATACGCAGCCATCGCGTCGCGATGCCAGCTTCTGCTTTTCTCCCTGCGCTCGTAAACCGCGACAGGGGAGCTCATGTTGTATCTCCTGCATCGCTTCGGGTAGTGCCGTGCCTTCACTTTAGCCCGGCCGCTGCAGATGCAAGGGTTCGCTGGCGCCGCCATCCTCGCCCGGTCGCAGTTTTTTTATGAAGCTCGCCGTTCTTCCCGTCGTTTTCTCGCTCAGGTTTCGCTCTAAAACCGTCCAGACCAGCTTCGTGCTTTATCTGCGCTGCGGCCTCCGGTGTCGCCCTTGCATCTTCCGCTTTCCGCCGGGCTGTCGTGTCGCACGGCACAACCCGGTGCCGCAATCTTATGAACCTGTGGAGGTTGCTATGTATCATGCCCGTCAAACCATGCTGAATGTAGAGGAGTCCGACCGTCTCTCGTTCCTGCCGGATCTGTTTGGTAACGATTTTCTGGCCGGAGAGATGCAGGTCTATGCGCTCGCTGAGAAACACATCACCGATTACTGCGGAGGCTTCTGGCATTTCATCCGTATTCCGGAGGGCGGCGGCTACATGATGCCTGACGGTGACCGTTTCCCCGGATAACTGGTTTGATCGGTCCGTCAGCGCGGATGCGGCCGGAGTTATCATTACGGCGCTGGCGATCAACCGCCGTATCTGGCTGCACCATGAACGCGGTGATGCTGCCCTGACACGCCACCTGATGCTGCGGGAATCGCAGCTGTGGAATTTCATTGACTCTCATGACGAATGCGCTGCTATTTACGCGGCTCTGGACTGATACTATATCGGGGCGCCCGACGCCCCGTTTAAGGTCTGAGACGGCACGATCTGTGAGGAGCTTACCCGGCTTCGCAGATCGGTGCGGCCGCGCGAAAATCCTGGCAGGCTTCGCCTGCCGGTGAGGCGGTTCGCCACACCTGCGGCGCTGCGTACTGGCCTCACCTCAACAGGTCGCCAGTTAAGGATTAAGAGCGTAATATCTGCGTACCTTTTCTTCTTTTGCTGAATTTGCGTATGTCGCAGTGGAATATTGCCTCTTTTTCAAAGGAGGAGCAGGACAAAGTTGCCGTCGATAAGGTGGCTGCTGATGTTGCCTGGCAGGAGCGCATGAACAAGCCCGTCATGCCGGAACTTGTTGAACGGGAACAGCCTGAACACCTGCGCGAATATTTCCATGAACGGTTCCGCGTACATCGACTGAACAGTCAGCAGCTGCCGCGCGCAAATGCACCCGAATATAATAAACCGGGCGATGATCAGCAGAATTGATTTTCTTACTCAGTGTGTCCAGGGAGGGTAATCTGTGCGTATGTCTCTGATGTTTGCTGCCGTGACGCTTTTAACAGGTATTAACCTGTTTTTTATTCCGTTTCAGCCTGTTCCGGCTCTGTGGGGGGCTATCCTGGCCGTTGCTTTTGTTCTGATTAATGTCGTGGCGGATAAGCTGCGCCTCTGGAGTGGTATTGCGTGGATTATCGTTGCCGGCATCATCATAACGCTGATGCTGAAGGGGAAAGAGCCGGGTGACGAATTTCGTGTCCTGATCACCGTTTTCGCTTTCCTGGCTTCAATCTGGTATAGCGTTGCGCAGTTCAGGAAGGAAAATAAGCTCCGTTCCTGACGCCCCGTCTGGTATGCCGCCGGTTTCTCATGGCTTCTTTCCGGCGGCATGAAAAACATATTCTCTCCAGCCTGCATCTTTACGTTTCCGGCTTGCTCCCTGCTGTCTGTCTGCTTTCTCTTCTTCTTCCTGCTGTGATGTCTCTTTTTAAACCTTAAAGGCTTTAAAAGCATACCCACACTGGACACCTTCGGCTCCCGGCCAGCTGCGCTGTCCGGTCGTCGAGCCACACTCCGCTAACCGCGAAAAGACGCGGTAAGCTCCGCCGAACCCGCTACGCGGTTTCGGGCCTGGCGGCTAGTGTCTGATGTCTGAAGTCAAGGTCAACGGCAGCGCTTGCTGCGACCGTTCCGGCCGCGCCGCTTTCACCGTGCCGGCGATAAAGCTGCCGGCACTCTGCAGGGCAACGCCGTTTCGCGCCCGCGCTCTTCGTCGTTGCGGCGGGTGCCTGCTCCTTTCCCCTGGTCGTATCACCCGTTTGAGTCCATTCGCCGGGGCTGAGACAAGCACAGTCGCCATCATCCGTCCAGGGTAAATGGCACGCGGTAAACCGCGCCCTGGACAGCTGCCGTCGCCCGTGCTCGTTTATGCCCTTGCGGCGAACGGCTCTCAAACGGGTGAAGTTAATACCAGGGGGCAGGTTCAGCAGGTCCCCGCACAAAGTCAAAACCGCGGCCCCGGCAACTCAACGGGTGATGTTCTTTAAAAATCAGGAAAAAGAAAAATGCAGGATCCTTCATTGCGAACGTATCGGATCGCATTTCTGGGAAGCAATGCCAGCGGCAATCTGCCGATGTTTACCCGGGTGCAGGCCACGACCGGAAAACGGGCGATAAAAGCGTTTATTGAACGCTGTGAACCCGTCAAAGGCTGGTTTCTGGGCGCACCGGAAGACATTACCGATCAGGTTCAGAAGGAGGAAGAAGAGGCGGGAAGCAAACCGCAGGTATGAAAAAAGCAGGGTAAACCCTGCTTCTCCCACGCCGTAAAAATCGCACGAACGGTTTTTCCGGCTTCGTTAACTACCATAAGGAGTCAACTTTATGATCGTTTCTATTTTTTCACCTTCCGCAGGCGCTGTAAAGCCCCGTCGTCATTCGCGCATTCTGCGCGCAGATATCACCGCACCGGAGATTGATCCCGCTCTCAGAGCTTTCGGGCGTCATATCGCCAGAAGTCACCGCAAAGGGCGCGGTGTCCACATCCCCGCGATGAAAAATACCGCCCTCGGGCAGGTACTCCGCACGCTGGAACTGAAACGCGCATTTAACTGATGAGGTGAGCCGCCCCGCGAGGGGCGGCAACTGCAGGAAGGAGAAAACACAATGACACCGACTACCGCACAGATCATGACGGAAAATACCGTCAGCCAGACTTACCGGGCAACCTATTCACCCGATGATAATAAATTGCGACTTTACGCATCATTACGGCTCGATGAAGAAACGTATTCCCTGATCAACAAAGCAGGATTTCGCTGGGCGCCCAAACAGAAACTCTTTGTGGCGCCAGCCTGGACGCCGGGGCGGGAGGATGTCCTGCTTTCGCTCGCCGGTGATATCGAGGACGAGGACAGCACCCTGTTTGATCGCCAGGAGCAGCGCGCCGGGCGGTTCAGTGACTACAGTTACCGGCGGGCGGTTGAATCGGAGCAGGCGCTTGCGCATGTTGATTCGCTGGCATCGGCTGTCCCGCTGGGACAGCCGATCCTGGTAGGCCACCACAGCGAGCGCCGCGCGCGCCGGCATGCGCAGAAAATTGAGAGCGGCATGAAACGTGCCGTGATGCTGTTCGAGCGTGCGGAATACTGGGAACAGCGCGCGCAGGCCTCTCTGCGGCACGCAAAATACAAGGAGCGTCCGGATGTGCGTTACCGCCGTATCAAAAAAATCGAGGCGGAATGACGCAAGTCCCAAAAGCACATTGCCCGGTCTGAAAAGCATATGACGATGTGGCGTGCGCAGACGCTCGATCTGAAAATGGCGTTACTGGTCAGTAATTATGATCATATTCATGCCTGCTTTACGCTCGACAAATACCCCCGCCCGGCAGAGAAAAGCCAGTATGAGGGCTCGATGTCTCTCCATTCTGCCCTGTCGGAGGAGATCATTACTTTTGAACAGGCGCGTGATATTGCGATCCGCTGTCATGAGCGCACGATTAACCACCAACAGCGCTGGGTTAATCATTACCAGAACCGCCTGGCCTACGAACGCGCGATGCTCAATGAAAACGGTGGCGTTGTCACCCGAACACAGGAATTTGAACCAGGCGGGCAGGTACTGAGCCGGGGAGAATGGTTAACCATTCTCCGGGTTAACCGGAGTAAGGGGGAGGTGAGTTCAGTCGAAACGCCCGGTTATCGCTTTCTGGGCTACAGCGGCACGATGAAACTCACGCCCGACCGTATCACGGACTACAAAGCCCCGACAGCGGAGGAAGCCAGCGACGCGAAGAAAGCGGCGAAGCGCCCACCGATCGTCAATTATCCGGGGGAAGGGTTCCGGGAAATGACAAAAGCCGAGTGGGCGAAATTACCCGCTGATTATAAAGGCGTGCGGGGTGCTGCAGAAACCGAAACACACGGCGCCTACCGCTTCCGCCGGTGCATGACGCACGGTTGTACGCTCGTGAATGTGTATATCACAGACATGAAAACCGTTGAAATTCCGAAAAAATAGCAGGAAGGCTCCCCGGCATCTTGCCGGGGAGGTCAGGGAGTACATTCATGCATCATGACCTTAAACACCGTATTCAGGCGATGCGGGTCAAACTGGAAGGGCGCGCCCCTGTCGCTGAAATTCAGGGTAGCTCGCAACTTTTTGTCACCCCCTCCCCGGAATGTCGCCGGCTGGTTGAGCTGGCTGATGTCCGGGAAACCGATCGCATTCTGGAACCCAGTGCCGGAACGGGCGCCATACTGCAGGCGATCAGGGATGCAGTCCCCCGGGCGAAGTGTGACGCCGTGGAGCTGCACGCCGGGTTAGCCCGTCACCTGCAGGCGCATTTCCCGGAGGTCCGGATCTGGTGCGGAGATTTTCTCGAATATCATCCGGAGCGCCGGTATACACGAATTATCATGAATCCGCCGTTTAATCGCGGTGATGATATCCGGCATATCCGGCGGGCATTAACTCTGCTTGAGCCTGGCGGGATTCTGACGGGCATATGTCTGGACGGGCCGCGTCAGCAAAAGGCGCTGGAGTCCCTGGCGGACGTCTGGGAGCCGTTGCCACGGGGAACATTCACGTATACCCAGGTAGCGACCGCCATTCTCAGAATAACCGTCTGATGACACGTTAAGCCGGCGGGGCACCTGTCCCCGTCTGGCCGCGCCTCGAAAGACCGCGCGCCTGCGGCGCCGGGAAAACCGGGCCGCGCTGACGCGCCGCCCGCATTTCCTTTTCGCGTCTTCCCTGTTTGCTGCCTGCTGTCTGCCTGCTTCCTCTTCTTCTCCCTGCTGTGATGCCTCTTTTTAAACCTTAAAGGCTTTAAAAGCACACCCGCACTGGACACCTTCGGCTCCCGGCCAGCTGCGCTGTCCGGTCGTCGAGCCACACTCCGCTAACCGCGAAAAGACGCGGTAAGCTCCGCCGAACCCGCAAAGCGGTTTCGGGCCTGACGGCTAGTGTCTGATGTCTGAAGTCAAGGTCAACGGCAGCGCTTGCTGCGACCGTTCCGGCCGCGCCGCTTTCACCGTGCCGGCGAAGGACTGCCGGCACTCTGCGGGGCAACGCCGTTTCGCGCCCGCGCTCTTCGTCGTTGCGGCGGGTGCCTGCTCCTTTCCCCTGGTACCCGTATCACCGTTTGAGTCCATTCGCCGGGGCTGAGACAAGCACAACCCGTCTTGCTGTCCAGGGGACGGCAGAGCCTTTCGCAATAAATTTTTCCCGGCCATTCCGCTGCCGCTTCATTAGACCGAAAAAAATTTCCCGCTCACCCCCGGACATCTGCACCGGGCCGTGCTCGTTTACGCCCTTGCGGCGAACGGCTCTCAAACGGGTGAAGGTTATATCCAGGGGGCAGGTTCAGCAGGTCCCCGTACAAAGTCAAAACCTCGGCCCCGGCAACTCAACGGGTGATGGTTTTAAAAGGCAAAACAACGGATTAAGGAGATTCATCATGGCAGCACGTGGCGTTAACAAAGTCATTCTGGTTGGACATCTGGGACAGGACCCGGAAGTGCGTTACATGCCCAACGGGGGCGCAGTGGCCAATCTGACGCTGGCCACGTCTGAAACATGGCGTGACAAGCAGACGGGAGAGATGCGCGAAAACACCGAGTGGCACCGTGTTGTCATGTTCGGCAAGCTCGCGGAAGTGGCGGGCGAATACCTGCGTAAAGGCGCACAGGTCTACATCGAGGGCCAGCTGCGCACCCGCAACTGGCAGGACGATGCCGGAGTCACGCGCTACGTCACCGAGGTGCTGGTCGGGCAGAACGGCACCATGCAGATGCTCGGCGGCCGCCGTGAATCCGGAGTGCCTGAGAGCGCCGCGCAGCCGCAGAATCCTGCCACCCCGGCACAACCTGCTCAGGCCGCAGCCAAATCCCCGAAAGCGAAGGGCGGTAAGAAAGGCCGTCAGGATGCCGCCCCGTCTCAGCAACCGCCTCAGCCTCTCCCGGATGATTTCCCACCAATGGATGATGACGCGCCCTTTTAAACCACGATGAAGACGCCCCGTTCAGGCGGGGCAGAAAAGGAGAAACACATGGACCATAACGTTTTGTCCCCGCTTGAATCCCTGCCGGATGGCACGTTTACCCGCGAGCAGGCTCAGGTTGTCGCAGCGCAGTATCAGAATGTGGCGATTGAAGATGATCAGGGGACCCATTTTCGCCTTGTCGTCCGTCATCAGGATGACGGCAGCATGATCTGGCGCGTCTGGAATTTTGAACCGGGCGGCGAGGACATGATGAACCGCTACATCCGGGACTACGGAGTACGCAAAACGAAGTAAGCAGTAAGAAGAAGGCCGGACAGGTGGGCTGTCCGGCAGACATTCATCAATAGCTAAGAGGTATCAATTATGTCTGCAACAGAGTCTAAGGTAAAAACTGCACCGAAAACCAGCAAAAAAACGCTTAAGTCTGCCGAAGCTGAGGCGCTTAAAGTGGCTCTCGATGCCGCACAGGTCGAGTATGTCCCGGTGACGGCACTGGTGAAGTCTCCCCTGAACGTCAGGACCATTCCCTATCCGGCGGAGAAAGTCTGTTCAATGGCAGATTCCATTGAAGCCATTGGCCTGTTGCAGAATCTGGTCGTGCATAACCTCCCGGATGGTCGCTGTGGTGTGGCTGCCGGTGGTCGTCGCCTGAAAGCGCTGCAGCTCCTGCAGAGTGAAAACCGTATCGATGCCGGATATCAGGTGATGGTGAAAAAGGTACCTGATGAACTGGCTGTTGCGGCATCAATGGCAGAAAACGAACAGCAGATGGCAATGCATCCGTCTGAACAGATCGCTGGGTTCCGCACACTGGCAGAGCAGGGGAAAACCCCCGCGCAGATTGGCGATTTGCTGGGGTTCGGTACGCGTCATGTTCAGCGCATGTTGAAACTGACCGAACTGGCTCCCGAAATTCTGGCGGCGCTGGCGAAGGATGAAATCACCACCGAACACTGCCAGGCACTGGCGCTCGAAAGCGATCAGAAACGCCAGGTGGAAGTGCTGGAATCCGCCCGCAAACGGTCCTGGAATAATGAAGTATCAGTTTCCTCGATCCGTAACCTCATTACCTCAGAAGAGGTTTCCACAAACGGCGACAAATTCCGCTTTGTGGGAGAGGCCGCATTCAGTCCGGATGAAATCCGGGTTGATCTCTTCAGCAGCGAAAACGGCGGCTATGTCAAAAGTGCATCGCTCGATACCGCCCTGCTGGAAAAACTGCAGAACATCGCGGAGCACCTCCGCGAAGCGGAAGGCTGGTCATGGTGTGATGGTCGTCTTGACCCGATTTCACACTACGGGAAGGACACTAAAATCTGGCGCCTGCATGCTGTCCCACCTGTGGAATATACCGAAGCCGAATCAGAACGTCTTGCGGAACTGGAAGCTCTGGAAGCTAAGTATGAAGACGAGAACCCCGGCGTGAATGATGACGTCTTGGCCGGGGCTCTGGAAGCTGTCTGGGAAGAACAGCAGACCATCGCGCACCGGGCAAAACACCGGGCATGGACGGATGAAATGAAGCAATCTGCCGGAGTGGTGGTTTCCTGGACTGGCCAGGAGGTGAAAGTACAGCGCGGTGTGGTGCTGTGCGCCGATGAAAAAATGGAGGAGAAGGATGCATCCACCGATCAGGCCCCTGAAAAAGTCGATCCGCTGGACGCCGTCAGTGTCCCGTTGCTGACCCGCCTTTCTTCTGAACGCACACTGGCGGTTCAGGCGGCCCTGTTGCAGCAGCCGCAGAAAGCCGTCGCGCTGATGGTCTGGAAAATGTGTAACTCGGTTTTCCATACCACAACGTCCGTCAAAGAGCCGTTCTGCATTAGCGTGAGTGTGTCGCATTACGCGCTGACCCGTGAAGCACCTGACGGTGAAAACAGCGTTGCGTTTCAGGCCATCCAGTCAGAAAAAGAACGTCTTGAAGCCCTGCTGCCGGAAAACTGGCGAAAGGATATGACCACCTTCTTTACGCTCGATGGCGCAACCCTGATGGCACTGATGGCTTTCTGCACCGCCTGTTCCATAGATGGTGTACAGGGCAAGGATGAATTTGGTCGTAAACACCAGAGTTCGCTGGATGGGGTGGAAAACGCCATTCAGTTTGACCTTCGTGACTGGTGGAAACCGACGGCTGATAACCTTTTCTCGCACATGAAGCTGCCACACATTGTACAGGCACTCTCTCAGACCGGACTGGCTGGCGCAGCACAGGACGCCGCGAAGATGAAGAAAAAGGATGCCGCTGAACATGCAGAGCACTTCCTCTCAAAAATCCGTTGGGTTCCGGAATGGATGACCAGTGCTGACAACCAGAAACAGCTTGCCGCAAAGTCTGAACTCAGTCTGGCAACAAGTCAGAACGATACCGACGTTGATGCCGGCGACGTCACCGACCATAACAACCCGGCCTGCGCCGCCTGATAACGGAGACGCCGCCCTGCGGGGCGGCGATAAGGAGACTGAAAATGAAAACGTTACTGACTCTGGATGTCCTGAAAACCATGTCTTCTGATGAGCTGGAAGACTACCGCGCCGCCGGTGAAGACTTTCGCCGGGAGCTGAGTCACGCTGTCATGCGCGATCTGACCTCACCGTCCAGCTGGTCCGTGAATGCCGAATACCGGTGCGAATTTGGCGGCTTCTTTCCTGTCCAGATCCGTTTTACCCCCCCTCATGGTCACTTTGATGTGGCGGTATGCAGCCCGGGGGAGTTGAATCCTCGCTGGATAGTGGTCTTTGTTACCCGTGACGGTCAGCCGTTCTCTGTCGTTCGCGTGATGGATGCATTCAACCCTGAACTCATCACCCATACTCTGGATCTCATCGAGTGTCTTGACGCCGGTGGCTACTCGTTTGCCAGCATCATCAGCACGCTGTCACAGGAGGGCGCACAATGATCCCGTCATCCAGTGCTCTTGTATCCCTGAAACCAGCCCGTCAGGCAGCGCTGCAGGCCATCATGACGGTGGAAGAGGCTCGCCAGCGCGGCGCACGTCTGCCATCGATGCCACACGTCCGGACATTCCTGCGCCTGCTGACAGGCTGTAGCCGGATTAACAGTGACGTTGCCCGCCGTATTCCTGGCATTCACCGTGATCCAAAAGGCCGCCTTTCCAGCCTGAAACAGGTAGAAGAGGCGCTGGATATGCTTATCTCCAGCCACGGGGAATACTGTCCGCTGCCGCTGACAATGGATGTGCAGGCTGAAAATTTTCCGGAAGTCCTTCATACCCGAACAGTACGCAGGCTAAAACGTCAGGACTTTGCCTTCACCCGAAAAATGCGCCGTGAAGCCCGTCAGGTCGAGCAGTCCTGGTTACTGCGTCAGAACCTGCTGGGACAGGCTGTCACAGAACTGAATTTTCAGTCACCGGAAACCGTCTGCACCTGGTACACCCGGTGGAGCGACGAGTTTGACGCGGCAGAGCTTGCAGCACCGTTCTGGCGCTGGCAGTCGCGATTCGCATCGCTGAAGGAACTTGACTGGCTTCGCATCAGCGGTGAGCCGCTGTATGCAGTGATGTACGAAATTCCGTTTATTGTCCGGGAAACACCTGAGCATATTCGTGTTGCTGAACGCTGGCAGGTGCCAAATAAGCTGGCTGATCGGAGTGGTGTATGAAGTGGCGCTATTCTCTGCGCTGGAAACTGCCGCACAGGCCCTGCCCAGGTCCACGGGAACTGATTTCCGTTGTCGTGGAGGCTGGGCAGGCGGCACCTGAAGAGGTGATGTCACGCTGGGTGGCTGGCTCAGGTTACGCTGTATGCGTGGATTTTCTCGGCCAGAAACAGATCCAACGCTGGAGCGATGAACGGAAAGCAGCGGTGAGAAGGCGCAACATGCAGGCACGTATTAATCGTGTTGCCCCTTTGTTTGCCGACGAGTTAATCGAGCGTGAACTGGCTGCGCGTCCGGAGTATTTCAATGGCAAGTCCGCCCGATGAATAAGTACAATGCTGTCTGACAACTCAGATGGCCAAATACAAGGAAAGCAGAACTATGAGGTACTGGTTGCTCGTTATCTTAATGAACGTGCTGTTCTGGTTGATCGTGAAGCATGTTGCTCCGGAATGGTATGGTTCCCCTGGTTATTATGCAGGCCAAATTATCTGCACACTAATAGCTGCGGTCATCACATGGCGTGATCCGCCTGACTGGTTAGATGGAATCCTGCTCGGCGTAATAAAATTCGGCGTTCTGATTGCCGGGATTATATTCTTTGTCTGGGGCATCGGGTACAAGCTGGCATTCTGGGGGCAACATGATCCTAATACCATATATGCAAGTGCAAACGATGTTATTTTGCCTAATCTTGCGCTGGGCACGGGCGTCTTGATCGCGGGATGGGTATACATTAGATATTTAAAGCGCTAAGCAGCATAAAGCGTGGATATACCTGGTAAGAAATAGCACCGGCCCGGTATAATCGACGTGGCGCTTGAGGCTTTTTGCCTCATGACGTGAAGGTGGTTTGTTACCGTGTTGTGTGGCAGAAAGCAGAAAGCCCCGTAGTTAATTTTCATTAACCCACGAGGCCCACTGAATGTCTAGTCAACACCAGTATGGCCTCTTACCGTTGTATGGGTCCACCACATATTGCAATTTTTACTCTCACGTAAAATATAGTCCACTGGCGTCATCAGTTCGAGTGATTTATGTGGCCTTTTGCTGTTATACAGCACCAGATATTCAGCCATTCTTTGATTAAACAAATTCAGGTCCTCAAAAAGCAACAATTCATTGAATTCAATAAATTGTTCTCTAAGTGTCCGGTTAAATCGCTCACAGGTCGCATTCATTTTCGGTGTGTACGGATAGGTCCAGATGTGTTTAATCGAGGCTTCCTGTAGCGTTTTATCAAAGTTACCGAGGAACTCCTTACCGTTGTCAGTGACAACTTGTCTGATAGCGACAGGAAAGAGCTTTGTGGCCTTGCTGAAGAAATGGCTGGTAATATCGCTGTTGAGTGAAGGGACCGCCAGGGCCAGCGCATAGTCGCTGTGCTCGTCGATCATGGTAATGATATAGCGGCGTAGGTCCCCCATCCTGAGTTCAATCGCGTCCATCCCTATGAGTTCGCCTGTTTTTACCGGGCGGTATTGTTTTGGTCTTCTGGGCTTCACTGAGCGTTTTTTTATCAACCGGGCTTTGCCCCTGGCGCTGAGGCGTACGGGGATCATCCGCATTTTATCGTGAGCACCAGCAATGATTCTTCCAATGGTTGACGTGCTGGGACAGGTAAAATGCCGCGCTTCACACCATGGTTTCAGCCTGACAAAAATCTGCTCTTTGCCGAGATTGGGTAACTCAGTTCTCAGACGCCTGATCTCCTTGAGTACATCAGGATGCCAGTGCCTTGAACGGCGAACCAGAGGGGCTTTGCTTCTTGGAATTAGTGCTTCTGGACCACCGGTGCGCAGTAACCGGCGCCACCAGTAGAGTGTTCGCGTTGATACGTCAAAAGCATCAGCTGCGGCACGGATCCCGTGCTTATCCCAGAAGTTCAGAGCCTTCATTCTTAACTTCGCAATCTCGGGCATAAGAGAGTGTTTCATCGCATAAGCAGTTGCTCGGTAATACCCAAAATAGCCGACACCGATATGCTGCATCAACATCTGGCAATCCCTCCTTTAGTGTTCTGAGGCAATTGCAATATCTGTGTGAACTTACACAGGAGGAGTAAACCATGAAACTACCGCGAAACGCCCTGGTCTGGTGCGTATTAATCGTCTGTTTAACGCTCTTGATATTCACATGCCTGACCCGGAACCGCTTATGCGAAGTCCGGCTAAAGGACGGGAACAGGGAGGTCGCGGCAAGCCTGGCTTACGAATCCAACGGTAAGTAGCAACCTGGAGGCGGGGAATACCCCGCCTTTTCAGGGCTGCGTTGGTCTGACATGCCTGAAGCGCCTTTATGAAGGGGTTGCCGGTTCGCCGGTAGCCCCTTTTTCCTGCTTACAGGAAAAAAAAACCGCACGACAGGCGGGCAAAATGCTTTCACCTACCTACAACACGGATTCAATGAATCGCAAGTCACATTAACACCCTTCATTCACCGTAACACCCTGTCATCAGTGTGAAAAAAAGAGCGATTGATTGTGAACATTTGGGTTCTGGTGATAAGTTCGCTCTGTAGCGTAGCCCTCTTTACGGAGGGGTGGAAACAGCAACGGCAGAGTTAAAAGTCCACGAGTCAGTGAGGCTGTCCAAAGGCTCCCCGGGGAAATCCGGCGCTACATCAGGTTGCATAGCACTTAACCCGCCCTCCGGGCGGGTTTTCCTTCCGGAAACGTGCTGTAATACCTTTTATGTGCAATGCGCGGTTTCTACTTTCCTGATAAATCAGTCGCTCGGTCTGTCAGGTGATACCGCAGTTCATTCCTTGAATGATCCAGTGTTTTTTGCCTGCTATTTTAGCAGGCTTTTTTTTGTTGATTATGTATGACATCTGTCATACAGTTGATTGTGTAATGAACAGCAATTTTTCCACTTAACTCAGTGAGGCGAAGCGCAGTCGCGGGTGAGCCAAAGGAGAGCCAGCATGAACTTCACGATAAAATCCCGTAAAACCGGCGAAATTTTCAGTTTTTACGCACCCGAGAGTGGCGTTTATGTCCACCTGGAGTCCCCGGGACACTCTGGTAACACAGGTGCTCAGATTTGCTGTGGTGGAGGGTTCATGGGGAGTACGCTTTCCTGTGGCGCTTCTGAGGACGATCTGGCCAGTGTTGCCCGTAAATGGTACCGACAGTTCGTGAGGGAACGGCGCAAATTCTTAATGATGTCGGGCCAGTATTCTGAGGATAACCCATGAAAAAAGAAATCTCCCGCAACCCCTCTTTCACGCCTTCGCCTAAGCTGCGAGCACATCTGAACTCCCACAGGGAAGGGGTGACTGAAAGGCTGAATAATATCTTTGATCGCTATGCGCATCTGGTTCGGGTCTGTGCCATTCCTCTCGATGACGACGAAACACAGGTTCTGCTTAATGTGCTGAGTGGCTCCGTTGTGGAACCCGCCTTTATTGAATATCTGGCTCAGGAAATTCTGGACTCGGATGATTATCTGGAAGGGATACCCGCAGCTAAATCACTGTACGAAAAGTGTCAGTCAGCGACCTATCCGCAATTGCTGGCCACCGTCGAACGTCTGGAACGATAAGAAAGGCATAACAACACTGGACCCCTTCGGCTCCTGGCCAGCTGCGCTGTCCAGTCGTCGAGCCACACTCCGCCAGGGCAGCTGCTGCGCACCTGCCGGGCTCCGCCGAACCCGCTACGCGGTTTCGGGCCTGACGGCTAGTGTCTGATGTCTGAGGTCAAAGTCAACGGCAGCGCTTGCTGCGGCCGTTCCGGCCGCGCCGCTTTCACCGTGCCGGCGAAGGACTGCCGGCACTCTGCGGGGCAACGCCGTTTCGCGCCCGCGCTCTTCGTCGTTGCGGCGGGTGCCTGCTCCTTTCCCCTAGTACCCGTATCACCCGTTTGAGTCCATTCGCCGGGGCTGAGACAAGCACAACCCGTCTTGCTGTCCAGGGGACGGCAGAGCCTTTCGCAATAAATTTTTCCCGGCCATTCCGCTGCCGCTTCATTAGACCGAAAAAAATTTCCCGCTCACCCCCGGACATCTGCACCGGGCCGTGCTCGTTTACGCCCTTGCGGCGAACGGCTCTCAAACGGGTGAAGGTTATATCCAGGGGGCAGGTTCAGCAGGTCCCCGCACAAAGTCAAAACCGCGGCCCCGGCAACTCAACGGGTGATGGTTTTAAAAGGCAGAAAAACAGACAAAGGAGAAAGCTGGATGAGCACACAAAACGTCAACGAAAAACCCTCCACCAAAGAAAGCACAACCCTCCGGACTGACGGTTTTGTGCGCAACATTCATTCCCGAAACCCGTTCGATGTTATCCGCGCCGATGTAGTGCTTGAACGTATCGAGAAAAAGGCTGGTCGGAGCTGCGGTATGCATTACGAGCTGTATCAGGCCCATCTGCTGGGTGGTGCGCTGGATTATCTGGATGCGCTGCCGTTGAAAGACCGTCCGGTGTTAATGGGCGCTGCGGCAAAGCGCGGCTATCTGCTGACGCTAGCCGAAGAGGAACGCGCGCTGGAAGCACGGGATGTACTGATGAGTGAACTGGCGGCAAACGACTGCTGAGAAATAAACACGGATGGCGGCGTATCGCTGCCATCCCTTAAAGACCAGAGGTAACGCAAAATGAAAGTATACGGCCATCAACACTCATCAGAGGCTTTCTTTCGGGAAACTTCCCCATCCTGTTTTGAACCAAAAGCGGAAAAGGTGATCGCTTTTCATGGAAAGGATGCCAGTTACGCCTATAACGTGCTGGCCGATCTGAAAGCCGCAGGTGCTTCATATACGCGCCGGAATATCATCGCCGATATGTTCCGCCGTCTGGGTGTGAAATGAGGTCTGGGCAATGGAACACGTGAAAGGAAAAATCCAGCAGGGGGCAGGGAACGCCTATTTTGCAGGGATGCAGTGGCGCGGTATTACACTTGGACACGCCGATGCTGCAGCGCTTAATCAGTTTGATATCGATATCAGCAAAGCTCAGGCACCCGAAGCACGCACCTGGTTGCTTCAGAACAAAGCAGAATTCATCGCTCTGATCCTGGGCATTGAAGTCGTAAAGGTCGGGTAGTGAGAAGCCAGCTAACTTAGCTCTTGAGCTAAGTTAGCTTTTGAGCTAATGTGTGCACATACGGACCAGAGATTACATTCATGTTCACAGTCATCTTTCATGATGAGGCTGAAAAAGAGTTTACGGCTCTGCCTGCTGCCATTCGTGCAAAAATGGCCAGGCTACTCATGAAGCTGGAAGCAAACCCTCGCCAGCTACGCGAGCCAGATACCAAGCCGCTTGGAAACGGCCTTTTCGAAATACGTACAATGGGGGCAGATATCGCCCGCGGAATCTGGGTATATCAGAGTGGTGAACGTATTTTTCTACTTCGGATCTTTATCAAAAAATCGCCAAAAACGCCCCCGGCAGAAATAGATCAGGCACTTCGCAGACTGGAGGAAATGCAGAATGAAATATAAAACCCTTAGCCAGGTTCATACCGAAGCAATGAACGATCATGAGTACAGCGCGGCATTCGAGGCAGAAGAAGCCTCGGAGCTACTTCGGGAAACCTTAGCAACATGGAGAAAAGAAGCGGGTTTGACGTCGGCACAGGTTGCAGAACGTATGGGCATCAAAGCGCCTACTATCTCACGTATGGAGAAGAACGCTTCGCGAATGAGTATTCAGACGCTGGTTCGGTACGCCAGAGCCTGCGGTGTTAACTTTAAAATTCAGCAGGTTTGAATGATTAGCGATGCCAATAAAGCGGTGAATGACCTGGCGAGTATTGTCCCTCTGCTGGGCGGCAGTTCGTCCCGCAAAGATTACGAAGAGGCACGTAAACTCGTTGAATATCTTCTGGAACATGATCCGGACAGCCCGCTGGTTGATATGCTGACTGCCCGCATCGATGCCTGGGAAGATAACGCGGTGGAATTTGAAGAATTTAATACGCGCTTCGAAGCAGGCAAAAACGGTGTATCGTTGCTGCGGGTTCTTATGCAGCAATACGGGCTTTCTCAGTCCGATTTCGAAAACGAGATAGGTAATAAATCGCTCGTCAGCCGGTTCCTCTGTGGTGAACGCAGTCTGACCTTTGATCACATGCGGGCGCTGGCAAATCGATTTCAAATCCCGGTCTCGATGTTTGTTGACTGATTCGGGAACAGAGCAGGCGAAGGGGGCATCGGTCCCCGTCTGGCCGCGCCTCGAAAGACCGCGCGCCTGCGGCGCCGGGAAAACCTGGCCGCGCTGACGCGCCGCCCGCATTTCCTTTCCGCGTCTTCCCTGTTTGCTGCCTGCTGTCTGCCTGCTTCCTCTTCTTCTCCCTGCTGTGATGCCTATTTTTAAACCTTAAAGGCTTTAAAAGCATACCCACACTGGACACCTTCGGCTCCCGGCCAGCTGCGCTGTCCGGTCGTCGAGCCACACTCCGCTAACCGCGAAAAGACGCGGTAAGCTCCGCCGAACCCGCAAAGCGGTTTCGGGCCTGACGGCTAGTGTCTGATGTCTGAGGTCAAAGTCAACGGCAGCGCTTGCTGCGGCCGTTCCGGCCGCGCCGCTTTCACCGTGCCGGCGAAGGACTGCCGGCACTCTGCGGGGCAACGCCGTTTCGCGCCCGCGCTCTTCGTCGTTGCGGCGGGTGCCTGCTCCTTTCCCCTGGTACCCGTATCACCCGTTTGAGTCCATTCGCCGGGGCTGAGACAAGCACAACCCGTCTTGCTGTCCAGGGGACGGCAGAGCCTTTCGCAATAAATTTTTCCCGGCCATTCCGCTGCGCTTCATTAGACCGAAAAAAATTTCCCGCTCACCCCCGGACATCTGCACCGGGCCGTGCTCGTTTACGCCCTCGCGGCGAACGGCTCTCAAACGGGTGAAGGTTATATCCAGGGGGCAGGTTCAGCAGGTCCCCGCACAAAGTCAAAACCGCGGCCCCGGCAACTCAACGGGTGATGGTTAAAAAATTAAACAGGTGAAGGAGAATAATATGCGTTTAGCATCCCGATTTGGACTTACTCATTCCATTCGTCAGGAACGCCCACTGACTAACGATGAATTAGTCAAGGTTGTACCTTCTGTGTTTTCAGAAGAAAAGCATAATTCACGTAGTGATCGCTATACCTATATTCCAACCATTACACTGCTGGATAAATTACGTGAAGAAGGTTTCCAGCCATTTTTTGCCTGTCAGTCACGAGTAAGGGATGAGGATAAACGGGGGCATACTAAGCATATGGTAAGACTTCGCCGTGAAGGGGCCAATAAAGGAACAGAAGTACCCGAAATCATTCTTCTTAACTCGCATGATGGATCGTCCAGTTATCAAATGATCCCGGGTATGTTCCGTTTTGTATGCACAAATGGCCTTGTGTGCGGTACGTCGTTTGGTGAGATTCGTGTACCTCATAAAGGTGATATTGTTGGAAGGGTTATCGAAGGTGCTTACGAAGTTCTGGGAATTTTCGATAAAATAACTGAAGGCGTTGATGTCATGAAGTCTATTGCCTTAACCAAGGAAGAACAGCGTCTGTTTGGACAAGCTGCATTAACCTACCGATATGAAGATGAAAATAAATCTCCGGTCAGTATTGAACAGATAATTCATCCGCGCCGTTATGAAGATAAAAAAGATGACATCTGGACTACATATCAAAGGGTCCAGGAAAATCTGATTAAAGGCGGTTTGCCTGGCCGAACTGAAAAAGGGAAAAGAACAACAACCCGGCCAGTAAAAGCAATCGATGGTGATGTTAAACTCAATAAGGCATTGTGGTTAATTGCGGAGAAATTCCGCACTCTTAAAGGCTATTTATAAGCGCCGGGCAGCTGTCCGGCGTTTTGATGGTGGGAATACTTATGTTTGAATTTAAAGCTGTCTGTATCAGTATTTCACATATGGAAGAAGGTGATATCAGAGTTCTTCAGGTGCTTTCATCAACAACCAATTATCTAACTTGCGATAGTTACTTAGAGTGGATACATGATACACCTTATGGTTGTGTTATAAGGATGTATGATTTCAAACGCCATCTTCTGGCGCTAAAAAGAGGTGGGGTGTCAAAATTTTTACGCAAAAATCTTATACTAATGCACCGGGAGGGTGGGTATCTGCTTTTTCATTTTGATAGTGATGCCGATTATTATCCAGGTATAGATGCCGTAGATTTTTAAGAAATTCAAGCCTTCTTATATCAGAAGGCTTTTTAGTTCATGGCGATTTTCTGATCTTTAGAAGAAGTTCGTTTGCTTGCTTTGATAGCCGTGTAGTAGTAATGGATCTTCTTCGCATACTCGTAACGTCTTGCTGCCTGGCGCGGGGTCTTTTTGAAGCCTGCATTGTATGCCCCGACTGCATCCCACGAAACGCCCCACTTTTTAAACGCCTGAGCCAGATAATAGGCTCCGGTGTAGATGTTAAGACAAGCATCGCTAAGAAGATGATCCGGTTTTATTCCATATCGCGACAGTTCGTTGAAATGCTGCGAGTCAATTTGCATCAAGCCTGATCCATAACCCGTAACAGGATTACGCCCAATCGCATCAATTTTAAATCGTGATTCTTGCCATGATATAGCACGCAGGAGATCCGGATCAATTTTGTAATCCCTGCCAGCCATATCAAAGCAGTCTGCTGCCATTGATGACAATGGTATTAAAGACAGGATGATACCAAACGCTACTCCCTTCATGAATTCCCCTCCGTGCCAAATCCCGGAATAACCTTAACCCATCCAAGACCGAGACTCAACATATATGCACTCCTCACCACAAAATCACCACACCCCACGCAAAATTAAAATTTTGCAGATTTATTATTTAAACCATAGAGTTATGGTCAACTAAATTACACTATCTTTCATTATGTAATATAAATATGAATCGCAGATGAATCGCTAACGATTCACTTATAAATCGTGGGTGAATCAGTAACGAATCAACCCTTATGAAATCTAGCTTTATTGGCGAATTGACTCTAGATTCAATTCGTGGTGTGATTCGCCTTATGAATCGAGTTTCAAGGCGGTGAATCTAGATTCGAATCGCGAATTGAATCGTTGGTGAATCGTCTGAATTGGTTGGCTGTAAATAGTATCAAGATTTCTTTTTATATTAAGGGATGGATATGGCAAAGATACAGGCATATGTTAGCGATGAAGTTGCTGAAAAAATTAATGCCATTGTGGAGAAACGGAAAGCTGAGGGCGCCAGGGAGAAAGATGTTAGTTTTTCCAGTGTGTCTACGATGCTTGTCGAGTTAGGCTTGAGGGTTTATGAAGCGCAAATGGAAAGGAAAGAAAGCGGCTTTAATCAGATGGCTTTCAATAAGGTTTTGCTTGAAACAGTTTTGAAGACACAATTTGCAACCAACAAAATTTTGGGAATTTCTTGTTTGAGTCCACATATCTCAGGTAACCAAAAATTTGAGTGGCGATTTATGATTGATAACATTCTGGAAGACACTAAAGAAGTGGTCGATACATTCTTTCCAGAATCAGAAGATGGTGACGAAGAGTAAACTACACAACATTAAGTTATCTAGATTATTAAACTAAAATATAAAAAATAAAAGCGGAATGATCTGCGTATTTTTAGTGACAGGGAAGTGGGTTACATTTATCATAGTTTGAGAGGCTCAGGTCTCACAAAATTTGAGAATCGCTGATGTGAAGGGTTGGCCCCCTTCACATCAGCTGCCCATAGAATCCTGTTGAGGAGGCTCCTATGTGTTCGATGGATCGTATTGAAAACACCAACTGTAGTCAATTGGATTTCTTTCGTGAAATGCAATTAACTGTCAACCTTTCTAGCCATCCTGCTTGTATAAGGCTCCGTGATGGATCCTTTTCCCATTTCAATCATTCTTTCGCTACAACTTTTCTGCACAATATTAACGTTAACATATGGTTTAACCGTTTGGAAATCTCCTCTTCTTTACGTCTGTCAGCTCTTGACGCAGAAGTTTACTCAGGCGATCGAAAAATGCTCGTTGAGGAAAATTTGCCCATTAATGGGAACCGATGGGATTTTATAATAGAACGGATGTCATTTGATGGAACAGAGTTCACTCTGTGGAAGTTCTGTCATCTTCAACGAGGCGGTTTTTTACTGTCTCCTGTTCGCTCAGGTTTTATAAAAAAACTCAACGAATTTAAAAATGCAGTCGGTTTTTTAACTGATGTTCAGATTGAGACTCTGGCTCTATATTCTTTTGGTGCCTCCCACAATCAGATTTCAGAGGTTTTAAATATAGCAATTGGAACATCGAAAAACAGGGTGAATCGTATTCTTGCTGCTTTACCAATCCGCACGAGAGAAGAGGTATTTTATTTTTTATTCGCCAGTGGAATGGCCTTTTCATTCTGTAAGGTTGTTACAGAATTAATTGGAAGTCGCGTTAATAAATTGTTAAATAAATAGTGACCTTTTGTCTATTGTGTTAAGGGGTTTTATTTGTGAGACTACTTCTATTGAAAAGTAGAGTGGAGGTGCAAGTGAGGCGAATGACTACTCGTCCGGCATTAGGTCCATGCGTTAGTTTCAAACTTGATGAAGATACGCATCTGAAATTGGTAAATGCCAAAGAGAGAAGCGGACGTAGTAAGGCTGGGGAGGTTGTGCTTAGGGTTAAGGATCACCTTTTACGCTATCCAGATTTTTATCCAACTGTAACATATAAGAGTGTGAGTTTTGGTCCTGTTGTTATGGCCCGCTTTGATGAGGATACAAACAAAAAACTGATTGCAGCTAAAAATAAAAGTAACAGAAGCAAGTCGCATGAAGTTTATCTTCGTCTCAAAGCACATCTGTTCGAATTTCCTGATTTTTATAGTTCTGAAGTCGAAGTGATAAGGAGGTCAGTATCTGAAACATAAGTAGTCCCGAAGGTATTACCATTTAAACATTATCTATTTAAAAGGAAATAAATATGAATGCTGTATTAAGTGTTCAGGGCTCTGCTGTCCCTGAAAAAACCAAACCGTCTTTTATGTCCCGCGTTTTCAATAAAAAGAAAGCCCTGAAAGCCGCTAAAGTTGTGCTGCCGGTTGCTGCTGTGGCGGCGTTCTTCCCGGATGCTGCGATGGCCACCACCACGGCAACCGACCTGATGAAGTCCGGGGATGCGACCGTTAAAGGCACGTTTGGTAAGCAATCCAGCGTCGTCAAATGGGTGGTTCTGGCAGAAGTTGTCGCCGGCGGCATCATGTACATGATGACCAAAAACGTGAAGTTCCTGTTTGGCTTCGCGATTATTTCCACCTTTATCACCATCGGTATGTCGGTCGCCGGTT
The DNA here is from genome assembly GCF_020525925.1 of Klebsiella quasipneumoniae subsp. quasipneumoniae. Classification (NCBI taxonomy): domain Bacteria; kingdom Pseudomonadati; phylum Pseudomonadota; class Gammaproteobacteria; order Enterobacterales; family Enterobacteriaceae; genus Klebsiella; species Klebsiella quasipneumoniae. The sequence continues at coordinate 141,036 of NZ_CP084877.1, read as the reverse complement.
ACTGACAGGAAGCACGTGATGACGGGAGACGAATTAAAGCGATACCGTTTCCCGGAAACACTGACTAACCAGTCCCGCTGGTTTGGCTTATATCTCGATGAACTTATCCCGGCCGTGATTTGTCTCGGCTGGGGTTTCTGGACCAGCAAGTTCATTTTTGGTATGGCTGCAGCGGCACTGGTTTTCTGGGGTATCAAGAAACTGAAAAAAGGGCGGGGCAGTTCCTGGCTACGCGACCTGATTTACTGGTATCTGCCAACCTCCCTTCTTAAAGGTTTCTTTCATGATGTTCCGGACTCCTGTTTCCGGCAGTGGATTAAATAAATCAACGGGGAAATAACATATGGAACATGGTGCCAGACAAAATACCACTCGCGTTATCGCTGTGGGATTTATCAGTCTGGGGACACTCCTGACCCTCAGTCTTGCGACCAATATTATCCAGGGCATAAATAATTACCGTCTGCAGACGGAACAGAAAGTGGCGGTGACACCGATGTTATTCCGTGCCCCCTTTGCGGTGTCTCAGAACCAGGCTGACGCTTCTTATATTGAGCAGCTGGGCCTGTCCTTTGTTGCCCTGCGTCTGAATGTCACGCCGGAAACGGTTGATGCCCAGCATCAGCAGCTTCTCCGGTATGTATTACCCGCTGCGCAGAACAGCCTAAAGGTCCAGCTGGCTGAAGATGCGAAACGCATTAAAGACAATAACGTTAATGCCACCTTTTATATGACCTCGATCCGTGCGTGGCCGGCAGAGAACCGCGTGGATATCCGGGGTGAGCTGAAAACGTGGATTGGGGATTCCAAACCCTACAGTGAAATTAAAAGCTATGTCATTCAGTTCAGTCGTGTCGATGGTGTCAGCTGGCTGGCGCGTTTTGGAGAAATAAATAATGAAAAAAATTAACCCGTTATTTATTTCAGGTTGTCTGCTGTTGGTCGCCCCTGCGATGTCAGCGACCCTTAGCGGTACGCTGGCGCCGACAGTGGTTCCCCTGACCAATGGCGGTCAGGCAAATATTGCCGTGAGTAACACCGATCCGAATCTGTTCACAGTACCTGGAGATCGCATCACGGCGATAAACAGCCTGGACGGCGGCCTGACAAACCAGGAGCAGACCGACAGCGGCGGCGCCATTCTGGCGACCGTCAGTAAAAAACCATTCACCTTCATTGTGGAAACCGAACGCGGGCTGAACTTCTCCATTCGTGCCGTGCCCCGTGCGGGCTCAGGCCGGACAATTCAGCTGGTCAGCGAGCTGGCGGGTACCCCCGGTCCGGCAAAAGCCTGGGAAGAGTCGAATCCCTATGAATCGTTACTGGTTTCGCTGAATCGCGCCGTGCGTCAGGGCAGCGTACCCGATGAGTATCAGTCTGTCCCCGTCACTTCTGAAGTGCTGCAGGTGCCGGCTGGTCTGCGCGCCACTGCCGATCGGGTCTGGGTCGGTCATCACCTGAAAGTTGTCCGTTACAGTCTGGACAATGTCTCCCTGTCGGCCCGAATGGTGCGTGAAAGCGATTTCTGGCAGCCCGGAACACGTGCCGTCATGTTCAGTACCCCGGCGGGCCTGCTGACTGCCGGTGGTCGCATGCAGATCTGGGTCACGACGTCAGATGAAGGAGTGAAGCGCTGATGGCCAACTTCAACACGCTGATCAAACGTAAGCAATATATCTGGCTGGGACTCATTCTGGCGGGCGGCGCGGCAGCAGTCGGAGGCGGGCTGTATCTGTCAGATCTGAACATGAGCTCTGATGAGGAAGCCCCGACTCAGGGCGAACCCGCACCGGATATGACCGGGGTGGTCGACAGCAGCTTCAACAGTAAGGTGGAGCAGCACGCGACAACAGAAATGCAGGCGACTGCCGCTGATCTCAACAAGCGTTTTGACTCCCTGCAGGGGGAAGTGGACCTACTGAGTAAGGCGCGAACCGCTGACCAGATACGTATCGACAAACTCAGCAGTGACAATGAAGCCATGCAGAATCAGCTGAAGGCGCTGGGCGTGAAACCGGCTGTCTCTGGTGGCGAGCCCGCGCCGACTCCTCCGTCACCGCCACCCGGTCCGGAAGGGGAGCCGCAGCCAGCCAGTTATCCGCCGCAAACCGGCGCCGCGGTACCGCCTCCGACGGCATTCTATCCCGGGAATGGTATGACACCGCCGCCGCAGGTCAGCTACCAGTCTGTACCGGTACCAAACCAGATACAGCGTAAAACGTTCAGTTACGACAAAGGAAAAAAAACGAAGTCATTGCCGTACATTCCGTCGGGGAGCTTTGCAAAAAGCATGCTTATCGAGGGGGCAGATGCCAACGCGTCTGTTACCGGGAATGAATCAACTGTACCGATGCAGTTGCGTATCACCGGTCGCGTGGAAATGCCAAACAGCAAAACCTACGACCTGACAGGGTGTTTTGTGGGCCTTGAAGCCTGGGGCGATGTCTCCAGCGAACGCGCCATTGTCCGTACCCGCAATATCAGCTGTATCAAAGGTGATAAAACCATCGATCAGCCCATTAACGGCCACGTTTCCTTTATGGGGAAAAACGGGGTTAAGGGAGAGGTGGTGATGCGTAACGGAAAAATCCTCGGCTGGGCATGGGGGGCCGGTTTTGTTGACGGGATTGGTCAGGGCATGGAACGGGCTTCACAGCCGGCTGTTGGCCTGGGGGCAACAGCATCTGTTGGCGCCGGTGACGTTCTGAAAATGGGGGTCGGCGGTGGTGCATCTAAAGCTGCGCAGACGCTGAGCGAGTACTACATCAAAAGGGCCGAGCAGTATCACCCGGTCATTCCGATTGGTGCCGGCAACGAAGTTACCGTCGTGTTCCAGGATGGATTCCAGCTGAAAACGATTGAAGAACTGGAAGCGGAAAAGAACGGGCAACAGCAGGCTCAGAATCAGGAGGCGGAGCCGGCACCGCAGGCTGATGCACATCATCAGTCAGGCGGCGGTATGAACGGATTCAATACTGACGAGATGCTGAAGAAGCTGGGCAAACTTGATCCGCGTGAGTTCTCTCCGGGCGCAGCGCCGCAGGGGGAAAATAATGGCTAAGTCTCTCATTACTACTGTTCTGTCAGCACTGCGCTGGGCTCACTGGCTGGTTAAGTGTGCGGTGGTCTATCCGCTGGCCATGATGATGTTACTGGTTGTTCTGGTGTTCCGGACGGGACCGTACACGTTCGGCCAGACGCTGGTGAAAACCGTAGAGTCTGTGCAGCAGGAGGGATATGTCATTCAGGACTGCACGGGGCCGAAAGAACTTAATGGTGATGCGGTGAACGCTCCACTGCCTCCGGTTTTACAGGAAGACTGCACCACCGTCAGTACGGATGCGGCAGGGTATGCAGCATATATCGACCAGAGCTATACGCATAATATTCTCTGGCTCTGGCTGCTGATGGCGGTGGTGTTTACCGGGATGGCTGTGGTTTTCCGTAGGACTCCTGTCCGCAGGGGATTTCTCGGGTGAAGGATGTCAGGGGGGTACCTGCGTAATGAACAGGAAGCAGGAGAAAAGGAGCCTAACACTGTACCTCAATCTGCAAATTATTTAGACCCCAAACTTTATGAGGAGCTTGTAAGGGCTGCTAATAATCTTGCAGAAGCAGTATTCAGGAAGACTGACTGGAAATCGATTTTTAAAAAATAAACAGATTACGGGTGAATATATGAAGGAATTAATGCTGTTAATTCCTCTGGGCAGCGCTTTGCTCTTAACCGGGTGTGCGGGCACAGAGACCGAATTTCAATGTAATGCCACGACGTCGGATACCTGTATGACGATGGAGCAGGCAAATGAAAAAGCGAAGCTGAAAGAGGAACGCAGTGATGCAAAGCCGGCTGCGGCCGGGTTGCCACAACTGGCTGAGGGTAATTTCAGAACCACATCAGTTAATTCGTACCCATTGCCGCCACAGCCAAATTTAATGCGTCCCGGAGCAACGACAACTGCACCGACTAATACAGTAACGTCAGGATTGCTGACGAATAACAGGAAAGTCAGTATGCCGGTGTATCGGCCCGTGGCTGTAGCGCCAGCTGTTCGACCAGTGAGTGTATCAACTTTTACATCGCCGGTGACGGTTCCTGGTAATTATCCCCGGCCATTAAGAAAAGGGGAGGAGACAACGTCATTGTGGATAGCGCCGTATGTGGATGCAGATGATGTATATCACCAGCCAGCAACGGTTCTTTTTGTCGTGACACCATCGGCGTGGGGACAACCTCGCCTTAATTGATTCACAGCGCCATTACTGGCGCTGCAGGAAGTTCTCATTTCTGAATTAAAACGAGTGCCCTCTGCGTTGAAAGGGATGGGCGGTAGCGTGTGAAATGAACGTCGATAACGAAAAATGAAAGGATTTGAAAAATGACTGACTCAATGAAATATCTATGGCTGCTTTTACGCGAAGATTCGTCATATATTTTTATGTTGATGCTGATTGTTGGTTCTGCCGTAATCGTGTCTGCCTTTTTTCAGAGAGTAATCACATCCTGGTGGGGTAAAACCCTCAGTGTGATACTGTGTATGGTGAGTATGATTACTACAGCAACAGGAGTTCTTGATCCTGAGTCAACATATAAACAAATTATAAACAGGAAAGAAAATATCATCTATACGCTGAAAAACTGCAGAGTCTCCGCATTTGAAGCGCAGCAGGCAGGGTTTCTGGCTAAAGCAAAAGATGCCTGGTCTTGCCCGGATGGCGTAACACGGTATATGGATGTGAGATACAGGGATAAGGCAGAGATTAATAAACTCAGTACGGAAGGTAAGTAACGTTATGGATGAATTATTCAAATGGACGATGATGCTGGTATTTTTATTGGCAGGTTATAGCCTGCTGTTTTCTACTGACAGTAATACAGTGCCCGAAGCTCTTTCTCATCACTGGAAAAATGACTGCCGGTTGCTTGAGACCAATATTGATAAAGGGTTTTTCTCTCCTGCGCAAAATCGACTTCAGTGTGGTGATGTTATTGAAAATGTAAGCAAGTCTGATTATGACAGAGCGATGAGTGGCGATAAGCAAACAACTCTCGCAGAGGCAATGAAAGAAATATTCATTCGTTAATATATAAACAGAGGCAATAAAGTATGCATGCCTTTATTTTTCTGGTGCTGATGACGCCGAGTAGTGGTGGTGGAATTTGGGATGTTACTCCTATGCCTAATACAGATGTCTGCATAAAAATGCTACGGGTACTCGAAGCACGTGGAGGCAGAGGTTACGGAAGTAATACAGGAGAGTGCATTGAAATTAAAACACGCGAGCCTTTGAACAGCGTGATGGAAACATTGAGTGAGGGTGGGTAAATGGCTGAGTCTCTGTTAATTTTTGATAGTGATGGTTATGTACGACTGTTTTTTGCAATGGCAATCATTATCTGTGGTTACGGCTATGTAATTATGGGTGTTTTTATAAGAGATGCGCTTGCCTATATTTTAATGTTGTTTGGGCTTACAGGTCTCAGTGCTTTATTTTCTTTCATGGTATTTATGGATAAAAACATGTGGGCCGGTTCTCCTGATTTGACGCTGTCAGTAATAACGGGATTTTTTACAGCCACAGTGATCTTTTATATGTTTTATGTCTTGATTTATTCCTTTGATCGGATGGGGGCCGGTGAATAGTAAGACCGATGGTCAGTATTAACAATCTCACGTTATTTGAAAGTATGCAGCATAAGGAATAAGAAAGTGAAAGCGTACTATATACTTGGACATAACGTTGCATGGCTTAACGGTATATGCCTGATTCTTTTTGTTATTGGTGTGGTCGGTGCGCTGGCAATGGTTGCCATCCCTGAAAAATTCAATCTTCGAGTTAACAGAGGCGATACATTCATATACTGTGCGCTTATAGCGGTGGTTGGGTTTTGCGGGATGTTCGTTATCTCCATTCACTCATTTTCGATGGATGAACTTGAAGCAGGTAGACACTGGAAAAACGACTGCAAGACACTTGAAGTAAACATACCGACAGGCGCTTTTACCAGCCCTGTTAATAAACTGGACTGTGATGGCATCATCATTAATGTGCCAGGTGAGCGGTATTATGCGTATATCCATCAGTGGGAATTATACCAGACGAATAAAAAATGAAAGTAAACGTCGCGAACGCGGTTAAACACATTGTTAACTGGGCCTTTCCACTCTTTTTTTGGGGTGGTCTGCTGTATCTTGTTTACGATGATTACAGAGATAACGGTACAGCGACTGAAGAACAGTTATTAATGATTTCTCATGAAATACCCTGTGCCGGTGAGGATTTTCGAACGGCACTCCGTAATAGCCCGGGACCATTAACCCTTCACGATGCGAAGAAAATTGCCGCTAAATGTAACGAGAAACATAAACAACTTAACGCACTGAACAATGTGAACAAATGATCAGGGGATGGATATGATGCTGTTTTTTAGAAAGTATGGGTTTTTGTTTATCCCTCCAGTCTACTGGCTCATCTATCTGGGAGCCAGGCTGACATACAATGGACTGGCAGGAGAGTTTTCTCCTGATTTCCTTCAGGGTATTCGACATGAAGGCCTCTATATTATCTGTAGTCTGTGTGTCTTTTATTTTTTCTGCCTGGAGGTGGAAATTAGTGATGGGGAGTTCTCAGCGAACCTTCTGTTCCTGATTGTTTTCTTTCATGTGGTTTTGTTATTTATCACTCTGCTTATTTGTTTGTGGCAAGGGGCGATGTTGTTGGATGCGATCTTTATGGGTCAGATTATTGCATCCATGTGTTTATTGTTTTTTATTCCAGTGCTTTCCATTATAAGAAGGAGTTTCTAGTGCGGCTGTGAATATTCTTCTTGCCATTTATTACCCTTGTTATTTTGAAATGCTCTTAAAGGAACGCCCGCATGAGTAATAACATCATCGATACTGTCACCCAGGCTGTGAATTCACTGGTGTCAGCACTGAAGCTGCCCGACGAATCCGCGAAAGCCAATGACACGCTGGGCAGCATGAATTTCCCCCAGTTCAGCCGTATTCTGCCCTATAAGGATTATGATTCCGCGACCGGTCTGTTTATTAATAACAAAACCGTCGGTTTTATGTTTGAGGCGCGTCCTTTACCCGGTGCGGATAAAAGTATCGTCGCCACACTGGAGCATTTACTGCGCAGCAAACTTCCCCGGGGCGTCCCGGTCAGTTTTCATCTGGTCTCCAGCAAACTGGTCGGCAATGATATCGACTATGGTCTGCGTGAATTCCGCTGGAGTGGTAAACAGGCTAAGAAGTTTAACGCCATTACCCAGGCCTACTACCTCCGGGCAGCGGAGACGAAGTTCCCCCTGCCTCCTGATCTGGATTTGCCACTGACGCTGCGTAACTACCGCGTGTACATCTCCTGCTGCGTACCCAGGAAGAAGAACTCCACCACGCAAATTGTCGAGATGGAGAACCAGATAAAAATCCTGCGGGCGTCACTGGGCGGTGCCTATATTCCGACGCGTATCCTTGATGCTGCCGGGCTGGTCGAACTGATGCGTGAGCTGATAAACCCGGACCCGCACGAAATGTACCGCGTACCGTATAAGCTGGACCCCTATCAGGATCTGAACTATCAGTGTGTCGATGACAGCTTTGATATGCAGGTCACCGCCGGTCATCTGAAAATTGGCCGCCTGGGGCGCGACGGGAAAGAGTGCGTGACCCGGGTGACGAGCTACCATCTGGAGAGTGATCCGGAAATGGCCTTCCTCTGGACCGCTGCGGACAACTACGCCAACCTGCTTAACCCGGAGCTCTCCATTTCCTGCCCCTTTGTCATCACGCTGACGCTGATGGTGGAGGACCAGGTGAAGACCCAGAACGAAGCCAACCTGAAGTTCATGGACGTGGAGAAGAAAAGCAAAACCTCCTACGCGAAGTACTTTCCGAACGTGATAAAGGAAATGCAGGAGTGGGGCGATATCCGCCAGCGACTGTCGACCAACCAGACCTCCCTGGTGTCCTATTTCTTTAATATCACCACGTACACCGCAGACAGCACAGAGGCCTCTCTCGCCGCTGAACAGCAGGTGCTCAACAGCTACCGTAAAGGCGGTTTCCAGCTTATCCCGGCCCGCTACCATCACCTGCGTAACTTTCTGGCCATGATGCCGTTCAAGTGTGGTGAGGGTCTGTTTAAAGAGCTGCAGGCGGCAGGCGTGGTTAAGCGGGCGGAGACGTTCCAGGTGGCTAACCTCCTGCCGATCGTCGCTGACAGCCCGCTGGCGCCGGCGGGACTCCTGGCGCCCACCTACCGAAACCAGCTGGCGTTCATCGACCTGTTCTACGAGGGAATGAACAATACCAATTTCAACATGGCGGTCTGCGGGACGTCCGGGGCGGGTAAAACCGGTCTGATTCAGCCCCTCATTCGCAGTGTGCTCGACTCCGGCGGGTTTGCCTGGGTGTTCGATATGGGCGATGGCTATAAGTCCCTGTGTGAAAACATGGGGGGCGTATATCTCGATGGCGATACCCTCAAGTTTAACCCATTCGCCAACGTGCTGGATGATGCTCACTTCGACATGTCAGCAGAACGTATACGCGATCAGATGTCGGTGATGGCCAGTCCGAACGGCAACCTCGATGAAGTCCATGAAGGCCTGCTTCTGCAGGCAGTTCAGGCGGCCTGGTTAAGCAAACGTAATCAGGCACGCGTTGATGACGTAGTGCAGTTTTTACAGGACGCGAAGGACAGCGATGAATATGCTGATTCCCCGACAATCCGGGGCCGTCTGGACGAGATGATAATCCTGCTCGATCAGTACACGGTGAATGGGATCTACGGGGACTATTTCAACTCAGATAAACCAACACTCCACGATGATGCCCGGATGGTGGTACTGGAACTCGGTGGCCTGGAGTCGAGGCCCTCTCTGCTTATCGCTGTGATGTTTTCATTGATTATTTACATCGAGAACAGGATGTATCAGTCACCGCGTGGCCTGAAAAAACTGAACGTCATCGATGAAGGATGGAAGCTCCTTGATTTCAAGAATGAAAAAGTGGGGCAGTTTATCGAGAAAGGCTACCGTACCGCGCGTCGACATACCGGCGCATACATCACCATCACGCAGAACATCGTCGACTTCGACTCCCCGACCGCCTCCAGCGCCGCACGTGCAGCGTGGGGGAACTCATCGTACAAGGCCATTCTGAAGCAGTCAGCGAAGGAATTTGCCAAGTATAACCAGCTGTACCCGGATCAGTTCAGCAAGCTGGAGAAAGACATGATTAACGGCTTCGGTTCGGCCAAAGAGCAGTGGTTCTCCTCTTTTATGCTGCAGGTGGAAGCGAACTGCTCCTGGCACCGCCTGTTCGTCGACCCGCTCAGCCGGGCGATGTACTCCTCCAAAGGCCCGGATTTTGAGTACATGCAAGCTCGCCGGCAGGAGGGGGTCGATATCCACGATGCGGTATACGGACTGGCGTGCCGCAACTTTAAAGACGAAATGGCTGAGCTTGAATCCCGAATACCGGTGAATGACATGGAGGATAAACAGTGATGAAAAACAACACCGAACAACCGGTCAGTACGACCTCTCATACCTTTCGCCGGATATCTGTCATCGTTGCTCTCGTGCTTTTCGCCCTGGCAACCAGCGCGTTTCTCTCGCGCGTGGTTCTGGAGTACTCCACGCCGCGGGTGGTGGCTTTTGATATGAAGAAGACGCTCGACAGCTTTATGGACAGTGTCAGTCAGAAGCAGCTGACAGAAGCGCAGTCAAAAGCGCAGTCAAAAGCGCTCTCTGACCGGTTTAACGACGCGCTGGAGAAGAGTCTGGCGGAGTATCAGCAGCAGCATCATGTGGTCATTCTGGTTTCACCTGCCGTGGTTCAGGGCGCCCCCGATGTGACCCGCAACATCCAGCACGACATTGCCCGCCGGATGAAAGGAGAACAGTAATGATACGACTGAAAGACTGTCTGCTCTCCGCCTGCCTGGTATCGCCGCTGACTCAGGCGGCTGATCTCGGTACCTGGGGGGATTTATGGCCCGTCCGGGAGCAGGACATGCTGCAGCTCATCACGCAGCGTCTGCAGTCACTGCAATCCTCTGGCCAGTGGGACCAGACGATGGATGCGTTTAAGCAGCGGGTTATCGAGAACAGTCAGCGCCCGGCACCGGTGGAGGGCATTAAGCGTGCGGAGAAATACGAGCAGCGCTGGTTTGATCCCAGCATCCGCCTGACCGAAGACCTGAAGGACAATGAGGGGCGGGTGTTTGCCCGCAAGGGCGATGTGGTGAACCCGCTTAAAACCGTACCGTTTGTCCAGACCCTGTACTTCATCAATGGAGACGATGCCGACCAGCTGGCCTGGATGAAGCGTCAGGTGCCGGAAACCCTGATGAGCAAAATTATCCTGGTGCGTGGCAGTATCCCGGACACCTCCGCAGCGCTGGACAGCCGGATCTATTTCGACCAGAACGGCGTACTGAGCAAGCGATTTGGCCTGACGGCGGTCCCGGCGCGGATCACGCCGGCGCCATCCGGTGAACGCCTGAATATTGAGACCTTCCCTGTAAAATAAGGATGTTTCTGTGAAAACCCTGACGCTTTTCCTGAGTGCCCTGATGTTGTGGGGGTACAGCCTCAGTGCGGCTGCTGATCCCTCCTGTGAGGGCCGGTTTGTTAACCCGATCACCGATGTGTGCTGGCGCTGCATATTTCCTTTATCACTCGGCAGCGTGCAGGTTGGTAAAGGCGATCTGCCTGATACCAGCAATCCGGGTAGTCCCCTGCAGCTGTGTCCGGCGCCGCCACCGATTTTTGTTCGCCCCGGCCTGGCCATCGGGTACTGGGAGCCGATGGCCATGACGGACGTCAGCCGTTCGCCTGGCTGTATGGTCAATCTGGGGGGCTTCAGTATCAATCTCGGCAAGACCGGTATGGGGACCGCGAGAAAGGACGACAAGCAGGTGAACGGCGCTTTTTATCACGTTCACTGGTACAAGTACCCGCTGACCTACTGGCTGAACATCATCACCTCCGCAGGCTGTCTGGAAGGCGGAGACATGGATATAGCCTATCTGTCCGAGATTGACCCGACCTGGGTGGACAGCAGCCTCACCACCATTCTGAATCCGGAAGCCATCCTGTTTGCCAACCCCATCGCACAGGGGGCGTGCGCGGCTGACGCTATGGCCAGCGCGTTTCATATGCCACTCGATATTCTGTTCTGGTGTGCCGGCTCTCAGGGTTCGATGTACCCGTTTAGCGGCTGGGTAAGCAACGAGTCCAGTCCGCTGCAGTCCTCGTTACTTGTCAGCGAGCGCATGGCGTACAAGCTTCACCGGCAGGGACAAATTATGGAGAGCATCGGGAAGGACAAGGCGGTCTGCTATGAGTATCCGTCCCCGATCATCCCCAAAGAGCGCTGGCGCTATCAGATGGTGAACATGTACCCGGACAGCGGCCAATGCCATCCCGTGGGGCGCAGCGTGATGCGCTGGGAGGCCGGTAAAAATCCACCCAACACCCGTAAGAACTATGGCTATCTGATGTGGCGTAAACGCAATTGTGTCTTTCTCTGACAGGAGTCTCTCATGAAATTAATGAATCTGTTTATGGTCATGCTTTTGCTGACCGGACGAGCAGTGTTGGCTGAAACCTCCTCTGTTACAGACAGAGAATGGCTGAAGCAGCAGGAGAACCTCAGCGAACAGCTGCGCCAGCATCCGGATAAACAGCTGCAGCAGGAGCTTGAGGCGCAAATCAACCGTAATCCTCTGCCCAAATCAGACCGCCAGTTTATCGATAATCTGGTCAGCCAGCAGAAAGCGGCGAATCAGGAAAAGCCAGCAGAAGGGGCGCTGTACTTTGTCTCCTTCTCGATACCTGAAGAGGGGCTGAAGCGGATGCTGCACGAAACCCGGCAGTACGGCATTCCGGCGACACTGCGTGGGCTCGTCAATAACGACATGAAGACCACCACTGACGCGGTGCTGCAGCTGGTGAAGGATGGCGTGACCGACGGAGTGCAGATCGACCCGACACTATATACGCAGTACAGCATCCGGAGTGTGCCGTCTCTGGTGGTACGGTGTCAGGCCGGGTATGACGTGGTACGCGGTAACATTCACGTCAAACAGGCGCTGGAGAAAGTGGCACAAACCGGTGACTGCGCACAGGTGGCCCGGCAGATGCTTGATGCGCCCTCGAATGCCGCCGGGAGCCAGCCATGAAAGATAAACCGTACTTCATGGCGTTACCGGAAATGGTGAGGGATGAGGGAGGGTGTAAATGAAGACGGTTATTTCCGTGCTGACCGCGCATTTTTTTGTCCTGAGCGCCTTCATCTGGCTGGCATCCCCCGCCTGCGCTGACAGTGGAAGTGACTATAAAGCCGGTTCGGATTTTGCGAAACAGGTGCAGGGCAATGGTCTGAACTCACTAAAAAATTTCAGTGGTGAGCAAAACCTGCCGGGGTATACCGACAACCCGGATCAGACAAAATACTACGGCGGCGTCACTGCCAGCGGAGACAGCTCTCTGAAAAGCGATTCAGCCCTGGAGTTCAGCCAGGGAGATACCGGCAAAACGATTACGGAGTCGTTCACGAACCGGCCACCGGATCAGATATCTCAGGATGCGCCGTTTATTCAGGCCGCAAAGGATACAGAATCCCGTGCCGACAGCATTGTCGGTGATACCGGACAGTCCTGTACCGCCCAGGTTGTGAACCGCAGCGAGTTCACAAACCATACCTGCGAACGTGATCTGCAGGTGGAAAATTTTTGCACACGGGAAGCGACCCTGAAGGATAACGCCACCACGCAGAAAGTTAACCGAACCTATCAGCAGGTGGTGACGCTGAATTATGCCCGGAGTACCCGGCAATGGAGTGGCAACCTGACGATCCCGACCAACGGTCGTCTGCTGAATGCCTCGGTGGATGGTGAGCCTCTGGTGATCCCCTGGATTGAAGAATGCGATTCCGAAGGGAAGGTGCGGGATAGCTGCAAGAGTGCAGTCAGTGAAAGCCTGACCCTCTTTGAACGAACGTTCCCCATAGATGTGATCAGCTGGCCACGTTCAGAATCGATGTGTTCAGGCGGTCAGAACACGCATTGTACGAAATATACCTATGACGGGAAGGGGAAGATTCATCAGTCGTTTGGTGTGGACAAAGCGGTTACTGCAGGGCAGAACTTTTCAGTAAGCAAAACATCACGGACCGTATCATCGGGTAGCCAGAAACCCGTACAGGTCACGGTCACCCTGGTGATGGAAGAAACCGAAACCGTCTACGCACCTGAAGTCGTCTGGGTTGAAAGCTGTCCGTTCAGTAAGGATGAAGGAAAAAAAACGGGGGAGGAATGTATCAGTCCGGGAGGAACGCGAACCATCACCCTCGGAGGCAGGGATTACTCGTTCACGGAAGCCTGCTGGAAATATAAGGATACCTGGCTCACGCAGCCGGCGGACAGCGGCTCCTGTGAAATCCTGATGAAAAATACGGCCTGTACTCTGTCATCCCGCCAGTGCGCCTTCTCCAGCGAGGAAGGCACGTGCCTGCATGAATATGCAACGTATTCCTGCGAAACCAGGACGAGTGGCAAGCAAATGATCTGCGGCGGTGATGTCTTCTGCCTTGATGGTGAATGTGACAAAGCCACGTCCGGGAAGAGCAATGACTTTGGGCAGGCGGTATCTGAGCTGGCGGCACTGGCAGCCGCGGGGAAGGACGTCGCGGCACTGAACGGGGTGGATGTCCGGGCCTTCACCGGAAAAGCGAAGTTCTGTAAGAAATTTGCTGCCGGCTTCAGTAACTGCTGCAAAGACAGCGGCTGGGGCCAGGATGTGGGGCTGGCACGCTGCAGCAGCGAGGAAAAGGCGCTGGCCAAAGCGAAAAAAGACAAGCTGACGGTCAGTATCGGGGAATTCTGCTCTAAAAAAGTTCTGGGTATTTGCCTGGAGAAAAAAAGGAGCTATTGCCAGTTCGACTCAAAACTGGCGCAGATCGTTCAGCAGCAGGGAAGAAACGGTCAGCTGCATATCGGTTTTGGCGGCGCCAGCAGTCCTGACTGTCGGGGCATTACCACCGCGGAACTCCAGGGGATTGATTTTAACAAGCTTGATTTCACCAACTTTATGGACGACCTGATGAAAAATCAAAAAATACCGGAAAACGATGTTCTCACCAATAAGACCAAGGAACGAATTAAGGAAATCATGAGTCAGCAATCCGCGCAATAAACCATGCTGACTAATAAAGAGACCGATAATCATGAAAATTAATTTTCACAAACAGCCTGCCATTGATTTTGCCCTGAGATTAACGCTGACAGTAATCATTATTTCACCGGTGATTTATTTCTCCTGGGATGCCGTCAAAGGGACGTCGGGTAGTGATTATGTCGAGAGTGTGGTTTTTATTGTTGCGGTTGGTTTTTTCTGGTTCGTGAGCTATCTCTTTTTTAGTTCGCTTGCCGCGTTGTTACGGAAAAAGACGGAGGAAGAATGAAGACGGTGCGCAGGTTTAATAAGTTTAAAGATTGGTTCAGGTTAGCAGGGGTAATCCTTATTCCTGTTCTGTTGATAATTAACATGGCAAAGTTATTAACGAGCGATGATGGGTTCGTAATTGTTAGATCTTTATTGTTTATTTTTGTTCTCAATATTATAGCCAGACGATTAATGCCATAAAGACGGACGTCACCGCTTTAATCAGCAAAACAGACAGGAGTGTTCATGGAAGAGAAAAAAGCATACGGGCTGGTCATGGTGTTTGTCGGGGTGTTTGTCCTTATCCTGGTCAGCATAATGTCGTACAGCCTGTGGCGGGACAGGCAGGTTAACGCATTTATGACCACCAACCGGGCCTGGGGGATCCAGTGCGACACTGTTTCTCAGGCCGCGTGGGTGGTCAGGGACGGGGAGCGGGTGGACCTTCAGATAAATCATCTGCCTCTGTACTGCAGCGGTTACCGCTTTGAAGCCCGTGATGATGCAGGAAAGATACAGCGCCAGCTCGATAAATACAGTGTCTATCAGCATCTGTCACGCCAGTCGCAATAATTCATAAAAGGGTATTTGCCATGCGAACAATACATGCCGCCATGCTGGCGGGATGCCTTTGCTGCGCCCTGATGCCGGCTTTCGCCAAAGACGCGGGCTGGCAGTGGTACAACGAGAAACTTAAGCCCCATGATGAGGAAAGGAAAGCCGCACCAGCGGCACCACCGCCGCAAATGGATATTCTGGAGAAACTCGCCACACTCCAGGCGGCCACCAAACGGTCGTTGTACGAAGCCATTCTGTATCCATCGTCTGAAAACTTCGTTAAGTATTTCCGGCTGCAGAACTACTGGACGCAGCAGGCAGGTTTGTTCTCGATGAGTGCGAAGAAAGCGATGCTGGAAAACCCCGAACTCGATTACAACCTGCAGCACAGCTACTACAACGGCACGGTAAAAAACCAGCTCGCTGCCGACTATGCCGAACAGCGACAGGCTATCTCCACCCTCGCACAGCACTACGGCGTGATGTTCTTCTACCGGGGCCGGGAAGCGATCGATGGCCAGCTGGTCCAGGTGATTAAAAATTTTCGCGAAACCTATGGCCTGAGCGTGATACCGGTGTCGGTTGACGGAGTGATTAACCCCATGCTGCCCGATAGCCGGACGGACCAGGGCCAGGCAGAGCAGCTTGGCGTGAAGTTCTTCCCCGCGATGATGCTGGTTAACCCGAAAAGTGGCCAGGTGAAGCCTCTCAGTTACGGCTTTATCAGTCAGGACGACCTGGCGAAACAGTTCCTCTATGTCTCCAGCGACTTTAAACCGAATTTCTAAGGAGTGTGTCATGCGAAATATTCGTTTTCCGGATTTAGATATCACCGGGATGTGGGTGCTGGCCGTGGGCGTGTTTTTCCACCTGATAGCCAGGCTTGTCAGAAAACAGCCTGAGCTGGCCGTCCAGGCCGGGGAAATCTTCGGGCTGGGTATGGTGGTGTTCGGGGGATACCGCATTCTAAACGCCCTGATTGCTGAAGCCGAAAAAGAGGAGAAAGCCTGTGAAAAACAGCCTGATGAACCTCGCTAAGACGCCGCTGGCGGCACTGGCTCTTTCCCTTGCACTGGCCGGGATGGCACATGCGGGAACGCTCGATGAGGTGAAGTCGCTCTGGGATCCGCGGGGTATCTCCGGTACTGAAACGGCCTCCCCGCAGAGCGACACTCCCCAGGCGGTGAGCGGGGCATCTCAGCCACGCTGGTTACGACTCAGCAACGGAAAGCAGGTGGACCTGCGCGACTGGAAAGTGGTGCTGTTCATGCAGGGACACTGTCCCTACTGTCATAAATTTGACCCGGTGCTGAAGCAGCTGGCCGGACAGTATGGCTTCTCCGTGTTCTCTTACACCATTGACGGACAGGGTGATGACGCGTTTCCGGAAGCGCTGCCGGCGCCTCCTGACGTGATGCAGACCTTTTTCCCCAATATCCCGGTGGCGACCCCGACTACGTTTCTGGTGAACGTAAACACGCTGGCAGCGTACCCGATCCTGCAGGGCGCCACGGATGCACAGGGCTTTATGGCCAGAGTGGATACGGTATTTCAGATGATGCATTAGCCTCTGTTATATCCGGTCTTAGCAAGTGATTAAGGAAAATAGCCATGAACAAATATATACGTTCGACGGGACTGTACGCGTTTTTATTTCCAGCAAGTTTAAAGGACTCCGGGCAGACAGCAGCCGAAAAAATAGAACAACTGAAGCCGGAATTTATCCACCGGGAAAGGCGTCTGGAAATCTATCTGGAATTATTCATTGTGTTTCTCACTGCAGGTGCTCTGCTGTTATGGATAATGAGATTTTTATTTAATATCTGCGTGGATGACTGGATAGCCAGCGGCGACCTGCGAGTAAAAGACCTGTGGAATATTATGATGTACGCCATCCCTTATGCGCTGATTGCTGTTGGGGTGGGGTTCTTTGTTGCCGGAGTGACATTAGCGATCCGCAATTTTTTCAGTTATCACCTGAAGACCCTTTTTATTCTGAGAAATGACAGAGTTAAAAAGAATGCTGTGCGTAATGGAGGACTGGATGCGAATTAAACTTCTGTCACTCTTCTGCGGTGCCGTGCTTGGCCTGTCATTTAGCGCCGCCGCCGACGTGAATGGCGATATGAACAACTTCTTCAATAAGCTGGGCTTTGCGTCCAATACCAGCCAGCCGCAGGTCTGGCAGGGACAGGCTGCGGGTTATGCCTCCGGCGGTTCGCTGTATGCCAGAACGCAGGTGAAAACGATCCAGCTGGTCAGCATGACGCTCCCTGATATTAATGCCGGCTGCGGAGGGATTGATGCCTATCTGGGGTCATTCAGCTATATCAACAGCGAGCAGCTGCAGAGGTTCGCAAAACAAATCATGAGCAACGCCGCGGGGTACTTTTTTGATCTCGCTTTGCAAACCACGGTACCGGAGATTAAAACCGCAAAGGACTTCCTTCAAAAGATGGCCACTGACATGAACAGCATGAACCTCAGTTCCTGCCAGGCTGCTCAGGGAATTGTGGGTGGCCTGTTTCCTCGTACCCAGGTCGCTCAACAAAAGGTCTGCCAGGACATTGCCGGTGAAAGCAATATCTTTTCGGACTGGGCCGCCTCGCGCCAGGGTTGTACGGTGGGCGGCAAGATGGACAGCGTCCAGGATAAGGCCAGCGATAAAGACAAAGAACGTGTGATGAAAAACATCAACATCATGTGGAATGCCTTATCGAAGAACCGGCTCTTCGACGGCAATAAGGAGCTGAAGGAATTCATCATGACGCTCACCGGTACGCTGATTTTCGGGGAGAACAGTGAAATCACGCCGCTGCCGGCACGCACCACTGACCAGGATCTGATTAGAGCCATGATGGAGGGCGGCACGGCTAAAATCTACCACTGCAATGATTCGGATAAGTGTCTTAAGGTCGTTGCTGATGCGACCGTGACCATCACTTCCAATAAAGCGCTAAAAAGCCAGATTTCCGCTTTGTTAAGCAGTATCCAGAATAAAGCAGTGGCTGATGAAAAACTGACGGATCAGGAGAAAGGGTTTATCTCCAGCACCACCATTCCGGTATTCAAATACCTGGTCGATCCGCAGATGCTCGGGGTGTCTAACTCACTTATTTACCAGCTGACGGACTATATCGGCTACGACATCCTGCTGCAGTACATTCAGGAACTTATCCAGCAGGCCCGGGCGATGATTTCAACCGGTAATTATCCCCAGTCGACAATGGATATGATCATGGAAAACCTCAATCAGGCGAGTGTCCAGATTGCCGCTTTTCAGTCCCGTGTTCAGGTTCAGCAGGACGCCTTGCTTGTGGTTGACAGACAAATGAGTTACATGCGCCAGCAGGTCTCTGCCCGCATGATGACCCGCTACCAGAATAACTATCATTTTGGGGGGAATCTGTAATGCTTGAGATATATGCCATTGCTGGCGGCGACTGGTTACGGGGCAACCTGAACGCGATTGCGGCGTTTATGGGGACCAGCACATGGTCGACTATAGAAAAGATGTGTATCGCCATCTCGGTACTCATTGTGGCGGGGAACTGGGTAAAAAAACACAACGTAATGGACCTTATTGGCTGGGTCTTTTCCCTCACCCTGGTCTCTATGCTGGTTGTCATTCGTACCCCTGTGCAGATCATCGATTACAGTAACGTTGCGCAGGTCTATGAAGTCGATAATGTGCCTATTGGTCTGGCGATTCCGGCGTCGCTGACAACACGGGTAGGAAACGCGCTTATCCAGAGTTATGAGATGGTCTTCGCTCTGCCGGACAGTGTCACGTACAGTAAAACGGGGATGTTATTTGGCAGTAATCTGGTCGCGAAAAGTACGGATTTTTTGTCACAAAATCCTCAGATTACGACGCTGTTTTCCGATTACGTACAAAACTGTGTGATGGGCGATATTTTCCTCAATCATAAGTACTCTTTTGAGGAATTACTGAATTCACCTGATCCGTATACCCTGATTTTTGCAAACCCGAGTCCACTGCGTGGCGTGTTTGACAAAAACAACCAGTTCCAGACATGCGAGGAGGCCTCACGGGATCTGAAATCGGCTCTCGCGCTGGATACTCAGACAGGCGGTAAAACCTGGAACTACTATGTTCGTCAGCTGTTTGGCGGCAAACCTAATCCCGATCTGCTTTTCAGCCAGATGATTGGCGACAGCTACAATTACTTCTACAGCTCGGGACAGAGCGCCGGGCAGATTATCCGCCAGAACGTCACGATGAACGCCCTGCGCAGTGGGATCCAGAGTTATGCGGCCCGCAGCGGGGACACCGCCAGTCTGGTCAATATGGCTAACACATCATCCCTTGAAAAGCAGCGGCTGGCACAGGCCACAATGGGGCACCAGGCGCTTCGCACACTTCCGCTGATGCAGACCGTTATCATGGGGATAATGATTGGGATGTTCCCGATCATGGTGATGGCCGCCATGTTTAATATGATGACTCTGCAGGTGCTAAAGGGGTATGTGTTTGCGCTTATCTGGCTGCAGACGTGGCCATTACTGTTCGCCATCCTGAACAGCGCAATGGCCTACTATGCGAAGCAAAATGGCGTCCCAGTCGTTCTCTCTGAGTTGTCGCAGGTTCAGCTCAAAAACTCGGATATTGCGACCACCGCGGGCTATATTGCCGTGATGATACCGCCTTTGTCGTGGGGGATCGTGAAGAGCATGGGAGCAGCCTTCTCCAGTGCCTACAGCCATTTTTCTTCATCGGGGCTCAGTGCAACATCGCAGGCTGCCTCCGGCGTGGTGGACGGCAATTACTCTTTCGCCAACATGCAGATGGAGAACGTCAGCGGCTACAGCTGGGGTACCAACAGTACAACCAGTTTCGGACAGATGTCACGGCAGCTGGCGAATGGGGGCATTAGCACGCAGACGAGGGATGGATCGATGGTCTGGGACAGTAGTGGTGCAATGTCAAAACTGCCGGTGGATATCAACGTCGGTCGTCAGATAGCCAGTGCGCAGCAACAGATGGCCCGTGAGGCTGATGTCCAGGCCGAAAGCGCGCTGCATGGCTATAACAGCAGCGTGACAAGTGCATGGAATAGTCTGCAGCAATTTGGTACCAATAAAGGGAACAGCGCCTCAACAACGACCGGAGCTGATACTACCGAGTCTTCGCAGGACTCGATGGCCAGAAGCAAGATGTGGAATGCGGTTGTTGCTAATGCGAAAGCCAACAACATCAGTAATGAGGAGTCTTTCCAGCAGTTGATGGATGATTCAGCTAAAAGTACGCAGGGCGTTGATTTATACGGATCTGGTAAGTGGAGTTCAGGGGATCAGCTGTTTGGTAAGCTAGGTAAATGGGGAACTGGGTTATCTGCTGAGGCCGGAGTTAAAGGCAGTGCGGGTTGGACCCACAGCTCGGGTAACACAGATAATGTTGGCACTTCCGGTCGTGAATCGAATGACAGCCGACATGATACCAGTAGTCAGGCGGCCAAAGACTTTAATGAAGCATCCGATTACTTTACCAGCCGCAAAACCACCACATCGGGCAACATTACCGATAATAATGCCAGCTCGCGTGTTGACCAGTTTGCCGCGTCACTCTCCAGTGCCAAAAACAGCTATGACCAGTATACAAGCAGCCGGACACGCAGCCATGAGTACAGTGAGATGGCGTCACGCACAGAGAGCATGACTGGCCAGATGAACGAAAACCTGACTCAGCAGTTTGCGAACTTTGTTCAGCATCGTGCTCCACAGGATGCCGAGGCCATTCTGACCAATACCAGTTCTCCTGAAATTGCGGCGCAGCGTGAAGCCCTGGCGCGTGAATTCGTCAAAGAGCAGGTAGAACCCAGGGTTGATGCTGCGTATCAACAGGGTCGTGAAAGCATTGGACAGAATATGGCTGGGGTGTCAGGTGGTGGTGACAATGGATCGGTAATGGCCGACTACCGACAAAATTCTGGTCGTATCGATGCTATGACGCAAGATGCGGGTATTAAGGATAATGTGGATCAGAAAGTTGGTGGGATGATTACAGAGAATAAACAACAGCAGCAGGAAACCCGCGAAAACATACAACGGCAAGGCGCAGAGGTGAAAAATGAGAATACTGAAATGGAAAAGGACCATAAAACAAAAGCAAATGAGTTTAAAGGTGATTATAATGAAAGAAAGAGTAAGGTGAAATCTTTACCAGGAGCTGACTCGCCTACTGAGTTAGAGGCAAAAGCGGCGAAAATTCAAAAGGATTATCTTGATGGTAAAAGGTAAAAATGATGATTACGAACAAACTACTTATTGAGGAAGTGGAGGAGCTGAAAAATCTACTTTCACAAGGGAAGGCTGAAATTCCATCTTTTTGGGAGTGCCTTTGGCCAGGCGTAGTGTTAGTTGTGTGGAATATGCTTTGCGCTGTAATTAGTGTGGATGCTGTTTATTTGTCCGGAAAGTATATATTTCATGTTTTGGTTTTTCCTGTCGGGGTCAGTATCATTATGCTCCTGGGTATTGCCAGTTCACGCTCTCTCTTTTTGTCAGTTCCTAAAAGCTTTAGAGAAAAATCGAATATATATCGCTTTTTTTCTAAGAAGGTTTTGATTTATGCTGTTGTGTACATGGCAGTGATTATGTTATTAGCTATTTGTAATAGAGTGGTTTATGACACGCCGTTTTCTTTTGCATTTATGGTTATTTTAACGTCTGTTTTTTTTGGTTTTGTCATGAATCTAGATTTTGGACGCTATCAGCTATCATTGCTCACCTCTGCAATAAACTCTTTCCGAGCGGAAAAGTTGGGGGGGTAATCATCCAGAAGCGGCCTATCAATTATGGTGGTTTATTAACAGACTATAAATTTCTTTTGGTTATTATTATCTGTCTAGGTTGTTATTGGTTTTTACATCTCGCTTAAAATTCGTATATAGTGAATGCGCATTCCGAAATCATAAGAGAATGTGTATTTACTCGTATTGATTATGTCACAAGGATTCAGGATGAAGCTTAATAAAGTCATGGCTGTGATGGTCGTCAGCTCTGCGCTGGTGTTATCTGGATGTAGTGCAATGGGAACCGCCATTAAAAAGAGAAATCTGTAAGTAAAAACCCAGATGAGCGAAACAATCTGGCTGGAACCTTCAAATAATAAGACGGTTTATCTGCAAATCAAAAATACCTCCGATAAGGATATGAGTGGCCTGCAGGCAAAAATTGCCAGCGCCGTCACTTCAAAGGGATATCAGGTCGTCAGTAACCCGGATACGGCGGGCTACTGGATCCAGGCGAACGTGCTCAAGGCCGATAAAATGGACCTTCGTGAGTCTCAGGGCTGGTTAAGCCGGGGTTATGAGGGCGCTGTGACTGGCGCCGCTCTTGGGGCGGGGATTACCGCTTACAATTCCAGTTCCGCGGGAGCAACCCTGGGAGTAGGGCTTGCAGCCGGTCTGGTCGGAATGGCGGCTGACGCGATGGTGGAAGATGTGAACTACACCATGATCACCGATGTTCAGATCGCGGAAAGAACCAAAACTCAGGTTCAGACTGATAACGTGGCCGTATTGCGTCAGGGAACATCCGGCGCAAAAGTGCAGACAAGTACGGAAACGGGTAATCAGCACAAATACCAGACTCGCGTCGTCTCTAACGCTAATAAAGTTAACCTCAAGTTCCCTGAAGCCCAGCCTGTTCTTGAAGACCAGCTGGCAAAATCGATCGCAAATATTCTGTAAGTTTTCTACTCCACGGCCCGGGCACTCCGGGCCAGACTGGCATCACCTTTCTGGTGTGTCAGAGTTAATCCGTCAAATAATCAGTTAATTCCACATCTAAACGGTGAACAGTTGCGCAATTTATTTGTGCATCTGTGAGGCGTTGCCGCCTTCGGCGGAGTCTTTTCGTCTTTATTTGATCAGAGGTTATTTATGGCAATATCTGAACCTGTCAGGTCTCTTGAAACATATAAACTGATGCCTGGCGATATTTATTCACATCCTGCTGTGGGGGAGGCTTATTCCCTGCAACCCCGTTAGGTCTGTTTTCGCTGATTGATTTGTCCTTTCGACCCTAATACTTTACTGACGGATTAGTGCCATGAGTTTTAATGCCAAAGATATGACGCAGGGCGGTCAGATCGCCAATATGCGCTTTCGCATGTTTGGTCAGATTGCCAATATTATTTTCTACGTGCTGTTTATTTTATTCTGGGTGCTGTGCGGGCTGATGCTGATGTACCGGCTCAGCTGGCAGACCTTTGTGAACGGCTGCGTATACTGGTGGTGTACGACGCTGGGTCCGATGCGCGATATTATTCGTTCCCAGCCGGTATACACCATTCAGTATTACGGCCAGTCGCTGGAATATACCTCAGAACAAATCCTGGCCGATAAATATACTGTCTGGTGCGGTGAGCAGCTGTGGACCAGTATCGTCTTTGCTGCCGTGGTTTCTCTTGTTATCTGTATCGTGACGTTCTTCATCGCCAGCTGGGTGCTGGGCCGCCAGGGGAAACAGCAGAGTGAGGATGAGAATACCGGCGGGCGCCAGCTTTCCGATAAGCCCAAAGAAGTGGCCCGTCAGATGAAGCGTGATGGTATGGCCTCCGATATTAAAATTGGCGACCTGCCTATTCTTAAAAACTCCGAAATCCAGAACTTTTGCCTCCACGGTACCGTAGGTTCCGGTAAATCAGAAGTGATCCGCCGGCTACTGAATTATGTCCGTGCCCGGGGCGATATGGCCATCATTTACGATCGCTCCTGTGAGTTCGTCAAAAGCTATTACGACCCGTCACTGGATAAAATCCTCAACCCGCTGGATTCGCGCTGCGCGGCCTGGGATTTGTGGAAAGAGTGCCTGACGCTGCCGGACTTCGACAACATCTCCAACACCCTTATCCCGATGGGTACCAAAGAAGACCCGTTCTGGCAGGGCTCCGGTCGCACTATCTTTGCCGAAGGCGCGTATCTGATGCGCGAAGACGACGATCGCAGCTACGAGAAGCTGGTCGATACCATGCTGTCCATTAAAATCGACAAGCTGCGCGCCTATCTGCAGAACACGCCGGCAGCGAATCTGGTTGAAGAGAAAATTGAGAAAACCGCCATCTCCATTCGTGCCGTGCTGACCAACTACGTCAAGGCTATTCGCTACCTGCAGGGCATCGAGAAGAACGGGGAACCGTTCACTATTCGGGACTGGATGCGCGGTGTCCGTGAGGACAGACCCAATGGCTGGCTGTTTATCTCCTCCAACGCTGACACCCATGCTTCCCTGAAGCCGGTTATCTCGATGTGGCTGTCAATTGCCATCCGCGGCCTGCTGGCGATGGGGGAGAACCGTAACCGGCGCGTGTGGATATTCGCCGACGAGCTCCCCACGCTGCACAAGCTGCCTGACCTGGTCGAAATCCTCCCTGAGGCGCGTAAATTTGGTGGTTGTTATGTGTTCGGTATTCAGTCCTATGCCCAGCTGGAAGATATCTATGGCGTTAAGCCTGCCGCCACGCTCTTTGACGTAATGAATACCCGGGCCTTCTTCCGCTCCCCGAGTAAGGAGATCGCGGAGTTTGCTGCCGGTGAAATTGGCGAGAAGGAAATCCTCAAAGCCAGCGAGCAGTACTCTTACGGTGCTGACCCGGTGCGTGATGGTGTATCGACCGGGAAAGAAAAAGAGCGGGAAACGCTGGTCAGTTACTCCGATATTCAGACGCTGCCGGACCTGTCCTGTTACGTCACGCTGCCCGGACCGTATCCGGCCGTGAAGCTGGCCCTCAAATACAAGCCGCGTCCGAAAATTGCCGAGGGATTTATTCAGCGCCGACTCGATACGCGTGTTGACGCCCGCCTCAGTGCGCTGCTTGAAGCGCGTGAAGCTGAAGGCAGTCTTGCCAGGACGCTTTTTATGCCGGATGCGCCGGCATCCGGGCCCGCGGATACAAACAGTCACGCCGGTGAACAACCTGAGCCGATCAGTCAGCCTGCGCCAGCAGACATGACAGTATCTCCGGCACCGGTAAAAGCGCCGCCGACAACAAAGAGTCCGGCAGCGGAACCTTCCGTCAGAGCAACGGAGCCTCCCGTCCTGCGGGTCACGACCGTACCGTTGATCAAACCAAAAGCAGCCGCAGCGGCCACTGCTGCCTCAACAGCATCCTCTGCCGGTGCCCCTGCAGCAGCTGCAGGCGGGACAGAACAGGAACTGGCGCAGCAGTCCGCAGAGCAGGGGCAGGACATGCTTCCGGCCGGCATGAACGAGGACGGTGTGATTGAAGATATGCAGGCGTATGACGCCTGGGCAGATGAGCAGACACAGCGGGATATGCAGCGGCGTGAAGAGGTCAATATCAACCACAGCCACCGCCACGATGAACAGGATGATGTCGAGATTGGGGGGAACTTCTGATGATGTCGATTGGCTCCGTTAAATCGGCGGGCAGTGCCGGTAATTACTATACGGATAAGGATAATTACTACGTCATAGGGAGCATGGACGAACGCTGGCAGGGTAAGGGGGCTGAGGCGCTGGGGATCGACGGGAAAGCCGTGGATAAGGCGCTGTTTACGGAACTGCTGAAAGGGAAGCTGCCGGATGGCAGCGACCTGACCCGGATACAGGACGGCGCCAACAAGCACCGGCCCGGTTATGACCTGACCTTCTCGGCCCCCAAAAGCGTGTCGGTCATGGCGATGCTGGGCGGCGATAAACGCCTTATCGATGCCCACAACCAGGCGGTAACCGAAGCGGTGCGGCAACTGGAGACGCTGGCCGCGACCCGGGTCATGACGGACGGTAAAAGCGAAACGGTGCTGACCGGAAATCTGATTGTGGCGAAATTCAACCACGACACGAACCGCAACCAGGAGCCGCAGTTACACACCCATGCCGTCGTCATTAACGCCACGCAGAACGGGGACAAATGGCAGTCTCTCGGCACAGATAAGATTGGAAAAACAGGCTTTATCGAGAACGTGTACGCGAACCAGATAGCGTTCGGGAAACTTTACCGGGAGGCGTTCAAACCCCTGGTTGAGAAGCTTGGCTATGAGACGGAAGTCGTGGGAAAACACGGGATGTGGGAGATGAAAGGGGTCCCTGTGGAACCCTTTTCCACCCGGACTCAGGAGGTCAGGGAGGCCGCCGGACCCGATGCCTCCCTGAAGTCCCGGGATGTGGCCGCGCTCGATACCCGAAAGTCGAAAGAAGCCATCGATCCGGCAGAGAAGATGGTGGAGTGGATGAACACGCTGAAGGAGACCGGGTTTGACATCCGGGGGTATCGTGAGGCCGCCGATGCGCGAGCCGCAGAGCTGGCCCGTGCACCTGCCGCGCCGGTGAACACTGACGGTCCGGATATCACGGATGTGGTGACGAAAGCGATTGCCGGTCTCAGCGACCGCAAGGTGCAGTTCACGTATGCCGACCTGCTGGCACGCACGGTCGGCCAGCTGGAGGCGAAGGACGGTGTGTTTGAGCTGGCGAGAAAGGGCATCGATGCCGCCATTGAACGGGAGCAGCTTATCCCTCTCGATCGCGAGAAAGGCCTGTTCACCTCAAACATCCACGTTCTCGATGAACTCGCCGT
Source organism: Klebsiella quasipneumoniae subsp. quasipneumoniae (assembly GCF_020525925.1). Classification (NCBI taxonomy): domain Bacteria; kingdom Pseudomonadati; phylum Pseudomonadota; class Gammaproteobacteria; order Enterobacterales; family Enterobacteriaceae; genus Klebsiella; species Klebsiella quasipneumoniae. Next base: position 114,448 of record NZ_CP084877.1, on the reverse strand, counting down.
CAAAGCCCTGAGTCAGGAGGTGCAGCGTCAGAATCATGTCTCAGTCACGCCCGATGCGTCTGTGGTGCGCCAGGTCCCTTTCAGCGATGCCGTCAGCGTGCTGGCGCAGGATCGCCCGGTAATGGGTATCGTTTCCGGTCAGGGCGGTGCAACCGGCCAGCGGGAGCGGGTGGCCGAGTTAACCCTGATGGCCCGGGAGCAGGGGCGCGACGTCCATATCCTGGCGGCCGATAACCGTTCACGTGATTTTCTCGCCGGGGATGTGCGTCTGGCCGGGGAGACGGTGACCGGTAAATCCGCCCTGCAGGATGGAACGGCGTTTATTCCGGGCGGAACACTCATCGTGGATCAGGCGGAGAAGCTGAGCCTGAAGGAAACGATTTCCCTGCTCGATGGCGCGATGCGCCATAACGTGCAGGTCCTGCTCTCCGACAGCGGGAAGCGCAGCGGGACCGGCAGCGCGCTGACGGTGCTGAAGGACAGCGGCGTGAATACGTATCGCTGGCAGGGTGGCCATCAGACCACCGCCGACATCATCAGTGAACCGGATAAAGGCGCACGCTACAGCCGGCTGGCACAGGAGTTTGCCGTCAGCGTGCGTGAAGGGCAGGAAAGCGTGGCCCAAATCAGCGGGACGCGTGAACAGAGCGTACTCAACGGCCTCATCCGTGACTCCCTCAGACAGGAGGGGGTGCTGGGTGAGAAAGACACGACCATTACAGCCCTGACGCCGGTGTGGCTGGACAGCAAAAGCCGGGGCGTGCGGGATTATTACCGGGAGGGGATGGTGATGGAACGCTGGGATCCGGAGACCCGGACGCACGATCGCTTTGTCATTGACCGGGTGACCGCGAGCAGCAATATGCTGACCCTGAAAGACCGGGAAGGGGGCCGTCTGGATCTGAAGGTTTCCGCGGTCGACAGCCAGTGGACGCTGTTCCGGGCAGAAACACTGCCGGTGGCAGAGGGGGAACGTCTGGCGGTGCTCGGGAAGATACCGGACACACGCCTGAAAGGCGGGGAAAGCATCACGGTGATGAAAGTGGAGGAAGGGCAGCTGACGGTACAGCGGCCGGGGCAGAAAACCACGCAGACCCTGGCCGTGGGCGCGGGTGTGTTTGACGGTATTAAAATCGGCCACGGCTGGGTGGAAAGTCCCGGCAGGTCGGTTAGCGAGACGGCAACGGTCTTTGCGTCGGTGACGCAGCGTGAGCTGGATAACGCCACCCTCAACCAGCTGGCGCAGAGCGGAAGTCATCTCCGGCTGTACTCGGCGCAGGATGCGGCGCGCACGACGGAGAAGCTGTCGCGGCATACCGCCTTCAGCGTGGTCTCAGAGCAGCTGAAGACCCGATCCGGCGAGACGGACCTGGATGCGGCCATTGCGCAGCAGAAGGCCGGACTGCGTACCCCGGCAGAACAGGCCATTCACCTGGCCATCCCGCTGCTTGAAAGTGAGAAACTGACCTTCTCCCGGCCCCAGCTGCTGGCGACGGCGCTGGAAACCGGGGGCGGGAAGGTTCCGATGGCGGACATCGACACGACCATTCAGACACAAATCAGGTCGGGGCAGTTGCTGAATGTACCGGTGGCGCACGGCTACGGCAATGACCTGCTGATTTCCCGTCAGACCTGGGACGCCGAAAAAAGCATCCTGACCCACGTGCTGGAAGGTAAAGGCGCGGTGGCCCCCCTGATGGACCGCGTGCCGGCCAGTCTGATGACGGACCTGACCGCCGGACAGCGGGCGGCGACCCGGATGATTCTGGAAAGCACGGATCGGTTCACGGTGGTTCAGGGGTATGCCGGGGTGGGGAAAACCACCCAGTTCCGGGCAGTCATGAGTGCCATCAGTCTGCTGCCGGAAGAGACCCGTCCGCGCGTCATCGGTCTGGCGCCGACGCATCGCGCGGTCGGGGAAATGCAGAGTGCCGGCGTGGAGGCGCGCACGACGGCGTCGTTCCTCCACGACACGCAGCTGCTGCAGCGCAATGGCCAGACACCCGATTTCAGCAACACCCTGTTTCTGCTCGACGAGAGCTCGATGGTGGGGCTGGCCGATATGGCAAAAGCCCACTCCCTCATCGTAGCCGGCGGTGGACGGGCGGTGTCCAGCGGGGATACCGACCAGCTGCAGCCCATCGCGCCGGGCCAGCCGTTCAGGCTGATGCAGCAGCGCAGCGCCGCCGACGTTGCCATCATGAAAGAGATTGTGCGCCAGGTGCCTGAGCTGCGACCGGCGGTCTACAGCCTGATTGAGCGGGATGTGCACCGCGCCCTGATCACCATTGAGCAGGTCACGCCGGAACAGGTGCCGAGAAAAGAAGGCGTCTGGGCGCCGGGCAGTTCTGTGGTGGAATTCACGCCAAAGCAGGAAAAGGCGATAGAAAAGGCGCTGAGCGAGGGGAAAACCCTGCCGGCAGGTCAGCCCGCGACGCTCTACGAGGCGCTGGTGAAGGACTATACCGGACGGACCCCGGAGGCACAGTCACAGACGCTGGTGATCACCCATCTGAATAAGGACCGGCGGACGCTGAACGGTATGATCCATGACGCACGGCGGGAGAACGGGGAAACCGGCAAAGAGGAAATCACCCTGCCGGTGCTGGTCACGAGCAACATCCGTGACGGTGAACTGCGCAAACTGTCGACCTGGACGGCTCATAAGGAGGCGGTGGCGCTGGTTGATAACGTATACCACCGTATCAGCAAAGTGGATAAGGCTAATCAGCTGATCACCCTGACAGACAGTGACGGAAAGGAGCGATATATTTCACCCCGGGAGGCATCGGCAGAAGGCGTCACGCTCTATCGTCAGGAAAAGATCACCGTGTCTCAGGGGGACCGAATGCGCTTCAGCAAAAGTGACCCGGAGCGCGGCTATGTGGCCAACAGTATCTGGGAGGTGCAGTCTGTTTCGGGTGACAGTGTCACGCTGTCTGATGGCAAACTCACCCGCACGCTGACCCCGAAGGCGGATCAGGCGCAGCAGCATATCGACCTCGCCTACGCCATCACGGCTCACGGCGCCCAGGGGGCCAGCGAACGGTATGCCATCGCGCTGGAAGGGGTGGCCGGTGGTCGGGAACAGATGGCCAGCTTTGAGTCTGCCTATGTGGCGTTATCCCGCATGAAACAGCATGTTCAGGTCTACACCGACAGCCGTGAGGGCTGGATAAAGGCCATCCAGCATTCACCTGAGAAAGCGACGGCGCACGATATTCTGGAACCCCGTAACGACCGGGCGGTGAAAACCGCCGATCTGCTGTTCGGGCGGGCAAGGCCACTGGATGAAACCGCCGCTGGCCGGGCAGCCCTGCAGCAGTCCGGTCTGGCACAGGGAAATTCACCGGGAAAATTCATTTCTCCGGGGAAAAAGTACCCTCAACCACATGTGGCGCTGCCGGCATTTGATAAAAACGGGAAAGCCGCCGGTATCTGGCTCAGCCCGCTGACCGATCGGGACGGACGGCTGGAGGCCATCGGCGGAGAGGGACGGATTATGGGCAATGACGCCGCCCGGTTCGTGGCGCTGCAGAACAGCCGCAACGGTGAAAGCCTGCTGGCCGGGAATATGGGGGAGGGCGTCAGAATGGCCCGCGACAATCCCGATACCGGGGTGGTGGTGCGGCTGGCCGGTGATGACCGCCCCTGGAACCCCGGGGCCATGACCGGCGGGCGGATATGGGCTGATCCGGCGCCGGTGGCCCCGGTACCGCAGGCCGGGGCTGACATTATCCTCCCGCCAGAGGTTCTGGCGCAGCGGGCGGCAGAAGAACAGCAGCGCCGGGAAATGGAAAAACAGGCGGAACAGACTGCCCGAGAAGTGGCCGGGGAGGCGCGTAAAGCCGGCGAGCCGGCGGACCGGGTGAAAGAGGTTATCGGGGACGTCATTCGCGGACTGGAGCGTGACCGGCCGGGTACGGAGAAAACGACGCTACCGGATGATCCTCAGTTCCGGCGCCAGGAGGCGGCGATTCAGCAGGTGGCCTCAGAAAGTCTGCAGCGTGAACGTCTGCAGGCTGTGGAGCGGGACATGGTGCGCGACCTGAACCGCGAGAAAACCCTCGGGGGCGACTGACGCGCCTGCGGCTTGTCTGCTCCGGCAGCCTCCCCGATTAAAATCGGGCAGTCTGCCGGAGCGCTAAAAGGAAAAAAACATGAGAGCACAACACACATTTCCAGGTGCGACAGACCGCTGGCTTCATCGCCTGCTGACCTGGGCACCGGGACAAACGGATATGATTAAAACGGTCGCACTGGTACTGATGGTGACTGACCACACCGGCTTACTGCTGGCCGGAAACAATGAAGTGATGCGCCTGCTGGGACGGGGCTGTTTTCCGCTGTTCGGTCTGGCATGGGGAATGAATCTGGCCCGGCACGCGGAAATACGCCAGTCGCAGCTCAACAGCCTGTGGGTCTGGGCGCTGGTCGCCCAGGTGTCGTTTATGCTCATCGGGTACCCGTGGTATTCCGGGAATATTCTGTTTGCCTTTGCCGTCACGGGCCAGGTCCTGCGGTGGGTCAGCCAGCCGTCCTGGTATTACACCCTCCCGGCGGCTGGACTGCTGGTCGCCTGGATACCCCTGTCAACCGCCAGCTACGGCATGGCCGGAGTGGGCATGCTCACCGCCAGCTGGCTGCTTTGTCGCGCACAGCATGCACAGGAACGGCTGGGATACGGGGTGCTGTGGGCCCTCATGGTGTTGCTGATGAATATGCATGACGTGAGTGAATCAGTGGCCGGGCTGGCGATTGCGCTGCTGACGCTGATGGTGTGCTCATCTGCCGGAGAACGTGTGAAACGCTTCTGGCCGCGGCAGTTCTTCGTGATGTTCTATGCGGTGCACCTGGCGGTACTCGGTATTGTCGTCTCGATGTAAAAAAAAACCGGACACAGGTCCGGGGGGCGGGCACATTGCCCGTAAACGTGACAAAGGGGACATCATCGTTGTGTCCACTGCATTGCGAGGTGAAACGATGATACCGTTAGCGTATCGTATAGCACAGACCTGTAGCTTTTATTGATATGGCCCCTTATGAGTGAAGAAAAACGCCCTGTACTGAGCCTGAAACGAAAACCGGCGGAGAACAGTACGGCCCCCGCAGAGGCAACCCCTGCTCCTGGTGTGGTGCGCCGAAAGAAGGTCGTGGTGGTCTCGTCCCCGCCGGCCTGGAAGGCAAAAAAAGAGAAACTTGAGAAGGTTAAACAAGCGGCCGAAGCCGCCGCGCGCAACGCTGCGCCGGTGCCGGTTAACGCGGTAAAGACGCCACCTCCGGTGCGTTATCTTCGCCTGCTGCCGCCGGAACAGGCCATTATGACGCTGAAGGCATTCTGGCCACAGCTGTTCGACGGAAACTCACCCCGTCTGCTGGCAACGGGCATGCGCGAACAGCTGTTTGCCGACATTGTGAACCGTGACCTGCCGCTGTCGCATAAACAGGTGATTAAGTGCCTGAAGAGTCTGACCCGGTCTGCGGGCTATCTGTCCCGGATGAAGGAGGGAGCCGCCCGCTATGATCTGCAGGGGAACGCCGTCGCGACCGTCACTGCAGGGGAAGCGCAGTACGCCAGCGAGCGCATGATGAAAGAACTCCTGCGAACTGAGCGTATGCGGAGCCAGTCAGCTGGCTGAATACAATCGAGGAGAGGAAATGGATTTTGAAGCGCGGAAACAAAAGGCGCTGGCGATAATGGCCAGCCGTAAGATGTGGAAAAGCAATTATGCACCGCTTCTGATACGACTGTTGTGGCGGCTGGGGATAAACATTCCCCCGCTGCCGTTTGCTCCGTTCTGGCAGGTTTTTGGCGTGATGGCAGGCTCTTTCTCCGTCGGATACGGACTGTGGATGTACTGGATGGTGTGGCGGGCCCAGGGGATGCCACCCCTGTTCGCTTGCAAAATCAGTCTTATTGCGGGCGTGTTATTTGGCCTGACGATGGCACTGTTTCATCTGTGGCGCCGAAAGATGAATAAATTACCTGACTGGAAAGATTTATAACGGAATCAGAAGAACGCCGGAAACAGGACTTACCCTGGCTGAATGGCATGAATTTCCGCGCTATGCACTTGCGTGCATACTCATGCATGCCGTAAAAACAGCCCCTGCGCGTTTCTGGCGGGTTTTCGGTGTTTTGCCAGTTTCCCGTCAGAAACGCCCTGAGGCCGTTCTGGCGGTGCTTACAATTAAGGGATTATGGTAAATGGTGACTTGGTTAATCATAAACATCCTGGGGGATGGCATACACCAGCTGGATATCCGGTGCATCGTTGAGCCATCGACCTGATTTTTTCATCAGGTAGCCACCAATTTCTTCGGTAGTCAGCCGAGCATGAAACAATGCTTCATCATTGAACCAGCAGTCAGGGTGATAGATGAGATCCAGTGGGTTTGCCCTGAAATTAATCTCCAGTAACTGGAGTGCATAGCTGTGGTCAGATGCACTACCTTCTGCTTTGCGTATGAAGTTGATAACGTCGTTCAGTTCTGTCCATGTAAAGTCATCAAGGTATTTTTCCTGATTAAGCGCCATCCTGGTGAAATCTAGTGCACTTGTCCAGGATGAAAAATCACGAAAATCAGAGAACCCGCAGGGCATGACGACCTGTGCATTCCAGTCTGCCATCATCTGTTTTAGTTCTTCATTGTTTTCGTCCATCCCGTTATCGATGTGATCGAGAATGTCATTCAGCTGACTGACCAGTTCTTTCATCTGTTTACGGGTGACCCGTGCGGGTTTCATTCGCTCAGGTAATGGCATCAGAAATACTCTCTTTTTTATCGTGCACTCGGGGGAACTAAGTAATCTATCGGGCTATGAATCAGAGCTCAAATCGTTTTTTTCTTTCTGATGATCCGCATTCTGCCTCGGGTCCACCTCTGCTGTTATTTTTAAGTGAATGAAAATAAATAAAAATATTGTTAACCACGACATATTGACAGAGCTGGTATATCAAGAGCAGCATCAAAATATTGTATATAAATACATGCTTTTATATGCAGTAACTGGCGTGGCAGAGAACTAATAACAGCCTCCGGATAGCTGTCCTGAAGCAATAAACCGCACGCCGTATTTCAGAAAATTGGAAAACAAAAAAAACAAAAGAAGGAAATGTGTGATTGGTGGATTTAACTATAACGGTGAGGGTGCTACGAGCTCAGGCCTTAGCTCTCCTTCTGCCAGTGATGTGGCTAATCAGTTTAATAGTTTTGGTGGGACGCAAATCCGGGCATCAGATGTCTCGAATATTCGCAGTGATGGTAATGGTGGGTATATGGCGGATATTCGGGGGCAGATTCACACTGTGTCCTCTGAGGAAGGCTCAACAACTGTCAGTGGCTTCGATGGTGTCCGCAGTTCTTCTACCGGTAATGGCGGAAGTCAGGGTGGGCAGGGGCCACAGGGACAGTCTCTTGTTATGCATAACGGGCAGATGGGATACTGGGAAAACCGATCATCCGGGGCTGGTAATAACGAACATACTACCCGCGCTTTTGTGGCTGTAGGCCCATCAGAAGCAGAAAAAGCTGCACGAGCGGAGAAGGTAGCTAAGGAAAAACAGCAAGCAGAAGAGGCTGCAAAAGCATTCGCAGCGAAAACAGCAGCGGCATCCGCCGCTGCTGAAAAAGAACGTCAGAATGCGATTTCTGCTGCGGCTGCTGCAGGTCAACATCAAACTGTTCCTGATGCGCGTAATAATCTGAATCAGGCGACTGCTGAAGCATCACGCCTGAAAACAGTGGCAGATAATGCCCTTAATACAGCGAAGAATAAGCGAAAGGAAGCTATCGATGCCGTACCAGTAGCAACTCAGGCTGAGAAAAAATATCAGGATCTGCAGCAAAGCATTAAAGGCCTCACTCTAAATAATAACGGCCAATACGGTACCCAAAAATGGGAGGTTATCAGTTCGAATAAAGAACATGACCACTGGGGATACCGGTTCTATCCATCTGGGATCACAAAAGCTCAGGTTGATGCAGAGCAGAATGATGCGGTGAACAAACGAAATGCTGCTACCAGTCTTGCCAGTCAGGCAACGGCCGCTGAGCAGGCCAGTCTGCAGGCATCAGCTGCCTATAATGCTGCAGAAACGCGCCGTCAGGCTGCCCAGGCTGCATTAGCGTCCGCAGAACAAGCCGCCGCTGCTGAACGTAAACGCCAGGAGGCGGAAGCAGCAGCCGCCGCTGCGGCAGAAAAAAAACGACAGGCTGATGCAGCAGCGAAAGCCGCTGAGGAGGCCAGAGCCATTGCTGAAAAAGCAAAAGCGCTGCAGGCCCGTTGTACAGCCGCAGATAAACTGAAATCTTCAGAGATTCAGGCTGTCAGGGGTATCCCGGCTACAGCGGCACCTTTTGCTATTCCTCTGACCTGGTCAACTGCGTCACGTGGAGGTTTTACTCTGTCGGCTGATGCTGCGGCCAGCCTGGGAGCTTTCATCAGCGAGGCTCTGGCGACGTTAAGTATCGCTGTGGTGGCTAACCCAGTAGCATTAACCATTGTCGGTCTTGTGTTATCGAAATCAGTTGGCGTCGGTAGTGATATGGTGCCCGGTCGGGATATCAGTTCGATGATGCCTGGCGATGCGTTTGGTCTGCCTGATACCGCGGCATTGAATAAAGCAGCAGATCAGAAAACATCTGTCAGTATGCCGGTTCGTGGCCGTCTGGTTATGAATGATAGCGGCATTCTGGATGTTCAGCTGGTCAAAACCAATACTGCCGGTGCCGTGAAGGTCGCTCGTGCTGTACTGGATAAGGAAACCGGCTACTGGGGCTATACTCTTCCCGCTGTCGCAGATGTACCGGCGCAAACTATTTTTGTCAGCCCGGCTGACGCACTTGGTGCAAATGGACCACTGACGCTAAGCGGGCCGGTACCACTACCGGAGCGTATTCTGCATACCGGTGATCAGATTTCGGCGCCACAGGCTACAGATAAAACCGTGACGCCGGTAGCGGATGACCTCGATTTTGACGATATTATTCTGGTGTTTCCACCGGAGTCCGGCCTAAAACCGCTGTATGTGATGTACCGTAGCCCTCGTAACATGCCCGGTACAGTAAGCGGCAAAGGGCAGAACGTTGGCAATAACTGGATGGGGGGGGCCAGTACCGGGGATGGTGCTCCTGTTCCTTCCCAGATTGCGGATAAATTACGCGGGAAGACTTTCGGTAGTTTTGATTCTACCCGTCGGGCGTTCTGGAAAGCGGTTGCTGACGATTCTGCACTAAGCAAGCAATTTAGTGAAGCTGATATTAATCAGATGAAAGCTGGAAGGGCACCTACTGCGGACTTTTTAGAATCAGTAGGGAAACGTGTTAAAATTGAATTACACCACGAAAAAGAAATATCTCAAGGAGGGGCTGTTATGGATGTCGATAACATTAAGGCGCTAACACCTAAAAATCATATTGAGACACATAAAGGAAAATAAAATGGCTGGTAATAAAATTTCAGATTTTACGGAAGAAGAATTTACTGCTTTTGTTAGTAAAATAATCGCTGCTGATTTTCCAACTGACAAAGAGAACGATGATGCTATTTATTCGTTCGCCCAACTAACAGAGCATCCTGCTGGTTGGAACCTCATCTTCAAGCCTAAGGTAGGCGAAGATTCTTCGGCGAAAGGAATTGTTAAAACCGTAAAGGAATGGCGAGCTGCTAACGGTAAGCCAGGTTTTAAAAAATCGTGATTGGATGTGCGGGTTCAGGTGATGAATCCGCACATTTTTAACTCTGGATTTGAAGAATAATTACTAGATATCCATTATTTTTTCCTGTCGCCAAACTGACCCCATGATGGATGGTTTCTGGGCTCTGTCCACGATACCGGCGACGGACCCGTCTGCTACTGGTTTCGGCATACCACAAAATCCTGACGCCTCCGCATGGCGTCGTTGTCCAACCCCGGGAACGGGGAAAAGCCAGTTTCCCCCGCTCCCGGCGTTTCTTAAACACCCGTTAAGGAAATACTGTGAAAAAAATGAACCGTACACTCCACAAATGTTGTCTGTCGGGGCTTATCAGCCTGGCTTTGTGTGCACCTGTTCCGGCCGTGTATGCCGCCAGCATCGAGACGGGATATTCTCCGGAAGGAACGGCTCTGCAGTTGGTCCTGAAGACTATTGATTCTGCGCAGCAGGAAATCCGACTGATGGGGTATTCCTTTACCTCGCCTGAAGTCGCCGGTGCGCTTGTCAGGGCAAAGCGGCGTGGTGTCGATGTGAAAGTGGTTCTGGACTGGAAAGCCAATACCGGCAAGCAAAACCAGGCGAGCCTGGCGGCCATGAATCTTCTGGTCAATGCCGGCATCCCGGTTCGCACAGTGTCGCAGTACAAAATCATGCACGACAAAGTCATCATTGCCGACGGCCGCAATATTGAAGTCGGGTCTTTTAACTACACCCGCCGCTGATCGGGTCAATTCAGAGAACGTGCTTGTCGTATGGGATGATCCAGTCGTTGCTCAACGCTATCTGCAGCACTGGTTGACTCGCTGGTCGCAGGGTACGGACTGGAAACGGGCTTATTAATGCTCCTCAGACATAAAACGAGCATCAATACGGTTTACTTACGTCCATGCTAAAGCGCCTGGTCCGCCCGTCGCTCGTATCTTATCTCTTAAGCCTTGCCCCTGAAGGTACTCACTTTTAGTTCAGGATGGGGCTACTCTCCCACTCTCTAAAAGAGGACATAGGCATCTCATTCAGTTGAAATTTGTACGCCAATACAAATTACAATTTTAGAAAGGATCTCTTGCAAATTGAAAGTAAGTTATTGATTTGCAGGATCTGAGAGTTCTGTAGTATCCTCCGTTCCGAAGACATTTCTGAGGTGTCAGGAGAGCGATAAATGTCACGTTCAGCAGATAAAACCACTTCCTCTACGAATGCAAAACGTGCATACCGGAAAGGTAAGCCAATGTCTGCCAGTGAGAGGCAGCTTGCCGCAATTGCGCGGAAACGCGAAACTCATAAAGAAGTTAAGGTTTTTGTTAAAAACCCACTAAAGGACGTGATGATAGCGGTTTGTGAGGAAGAAGGTCTGACACAAGCCCAGTTTATCGAGAAACTCCTCGAGCGAGAGCTTACAGAACGTGGTCTTATAGATGTAAAGACTTCACATTCTTGATCATGTTTTTATTGAGTGCTAGATTGTTGATGGTCTGAATAATTTTGGGTGTGCCACGCCCTAAGGTGGCAGGGAACTGGTTCTGATGAGGTATCTACCCGGGACCAGAAAAGCAAAAACCCCGATAATCTTCTTCAATCTTGGCGGAAGGAAAAGATTAACGGGGCCTTCATAAACTGCATAGAACGTGTTGCTCTATGCGAGGAGTATATGTACATGCTCAGAAAACTTCAAGATCAGTTTCTGTGTCATTCGCTCCTTCCGTGCAACATAAGCGCAGGAAGCGGTGACTGATATCCTTCAAAACCACTATTCACAGGTTAAAAACCCGAATCCGGTATTCACGCCGCGTGAAGGGAAAAAGACCCTGCCGTTCTGCCGTAAGCTGATGGCGAAAGCCGAAGGCTTCACGTCCCGTTTTGATTTTTCCATTCATGTGGCGTTTTTGCGTTCGCTGGGTAAGCGGCACAGGATGCCACCACTGTTGCGCCGGCGTGCAATTGACGCGCTACTGCAGGCAATGTGTTTTCACTATGATCCGCTGGCCAATCGCGTGCAGCGCTCGATTACCAATATGGCCATCGAGTGTGGACTGGCCACCGAGTCCAGGAGCGGTAACCTGTCAGTCAGCCGTGCCACCCGGGCGCTGAAGTTTCTGGCGGAGCTGGGGCTCATCACCTATCAGACGGAATATGACCCGCAGATCGGCTGTAACATCCCGACCGATATCACCTTCACCCCGGCTCTGTTTTCCGCGCTTGACGTTTCTGAGGTGGCTGTGGTGGCCGCGCGCCGCAGCCGTGTGGAGTGGGAAAACCTGCAGCGCAAAAAGCAGAAAATGAAACCCCTGGAGATGGACGAGCTGATCGCAAAAGCGTGGCGGTTCGTGCGTGAGCGTTTTCGCAGCTACCAGTCTGAACGCAAAAGTCACGGCCGGAAGCGGGCAACCGCCAGGCGGGATGCTTCACGGCAGCGTAAGGATATCGAGACGCGCGTGCGTCAGCAACTGACCCGGGAGTACGCCACCGGCCGCTTCAGGGGCGATCATGAAGCGCTCAAGCGTGAGGTTGAGCGTCGTGTGCAGGAGCGCATGCTGCTGTCGCGCGGGAACAACTACACGCGACTGGCCACTGTCCCCATATAACATTACCTTCCTTAAAAAATCCGGCCGGCGCCGGAGGCTTTCGCACGCCTGTTGGCCGGCTACTACGTATTATCTTATCTTCAGGTCTGCTTTCCTCACCATAATTCCGGTCTTCCTGGCGTCAACGTGGCCTTAAATGTTATCGCCGGCGTCACTTCTGACGGCCGATTTCTGTTATCCACATATAACTGCAAGGGAGTATTTCATATAGCGCTAACCGATGTTTTCTCAAAGCGCTGCTCGTCGTCCTTTCAGGGCGCGTGGTTCCTTTTAAACATCAGCTCTGTATCTCTTTTAAAGATCCTTTAATAAATCCTGTAAACACATAACCTGTTCATCGCCTGCCCTGTGGACAGGCTGCGGAGAATGCCCGCCCTTGCAGCGACCTGACGGTCGCGCCGGTTCGGCAACATCAGAAAGAGCTCCCATCGCTTCGCGACGGGCCCCGACCGGAGAACCACATTAGTTACAGCATTCATAAGGAAGTTAATCATAAAACCGGCGCCGGTTTGCCGGCCAGGTGCCCCTCCCCACCACTGAAAAGCGCCGCCGCCCCCGGCCGAAGGCCGGGAGTAGTGTCGCTTTTAATGATGGGTGTTGTAACTACTCTTCTTCATCGCTGTGAATGGGGCTGCGGGCAGTTGTTTGGTACACGCTCGTAAGCGGCCCTCCGGCCCGCTAACGCGGAGATACGCCCCGACTGCGGCTATCGCCTTGCCGGGACCACTCCGACCGCGTACAGAGGCTCCTGAGACGTTTTGAGCGGGTATGGCTTTGCAGCTACCGTGTTAAGTTTCCTGGTGTCGCTGAAATAGTTGATGAACATCCCCCTAAGCGTCAGCAGCAAGCTGCCGCCGCTAAGGCCCCGGAAATCACGCCCTTTACGTCGTAAACGCCGTAAAGCCCGCTCACCGGGGTTAAAAGGGATTACTTTGACTTCTTCATTGCTGTTAGATGGTTAAGGCTAATCAGGGCAGGGGGTAGGGTGGCAGAATTTATAGCCCGGTAACCGGCTACGCCGGGCTTTCGGCGCCATTTGACGCCACAGACACATGTAACCTCATCTGGCGCCTCCATGCCGCTGACGCGGCATCCAGAAGTTTCCCGATGCTGTAAGTCTTAACGTCTGCTTTGTGCCAAAGGCGGAAGTAACTAACAGCAGTCTGTGTGAAAATACGGGGAGCAGGTCAACGGTGATTGAATAAGTCGTGAAAATTGGCAACCTCCATTCGGCTTGTTCCAACTGATGCAGAGCCGGGCTATTGATCCACTCAAAGAGATGGCTCATGCATCAGTTGTATTGTTGTAAAGCCACACCGTCATATTGTATTTGAAAAGAAAACGCTTTAGTCAATCCCAGCCTTAATAACTGTTTGATGTTCAATATAACGTTCTATACTTGAAAAGACTATTTAGATGATTAAAACTGTTATAAATACTGGTATGTATAACACGAAGTCGAATGAGTAAGGTATTTTTTGTGTGGGATTTATTCATTAAGATAATGCTGCTGTTACCGATTCCCTTGATAACTGTTTTTCCCAACATTATTCCTTTTCTGACTTATAGACAAAATGGTGATAAAAACAAATCCGCCCTGATGGATACACTAGCCCGAGAGATGGATAAACAACAACCCTGTGCGTATCTTGTGGAGTCATGCGTTTCTCGACCGCATAACATCCGGCCAATACCTTGGGCGTTTCTGCGGGTGGTACTACATTACAGTAATTCGATGGAAATCATTCAGCTAGTATCATCTGGGAGGAGAATACTGGCACTGTTGCAAATATAGGCTTGGAGGGAGATGGTAAATGTTGGCTTCACCGGGAGCGAAACGACGGTCAGGGATGTTGTGGCTAAGTGGCGTAAGCAGGTTAACAGTCCCGTTATCGCCCCAGTTCGACTCCCCTCAGCATCCAGGGTAAGCCGCTGGTTAATGCCCTGGCGAATGATCAGAGGAGAAGAAAACTATGCATCCCGCTTCATCGAATCGATGTGCCAGAAAGAACCGCAACTGAAAATGGCGCAACAGCTGTCGCTCGACTTCTATCGAATGCTGAAAACGAAGAATAAATCGCAGTTAAATCAATCGTTCACTGACGTAAGTCAAAGTGGGCTCATTGACCTTCAGCGTGTTGCGGCCAGTATGGAAGCGGATGCAACAGCAATACACGAAGCGATAAGCAGCAGATGGAGTAATGGCGTTGTGGAAGGCCATGTAAACCGCCTGAAGATGCTGAAACGACAGATGTACGGTCGAGCTGGCTTCGAGTTACTTCGACGACGAGTCATGAGCCCTCTGGCTTAAACAACTCCACCTAAGTTGCGGAAGACCCAGTTTTGCACCGTTGGTAACAATGATGATATCTTGGACATGATCGGATGGATGAGCCCTGACCGGAAAACCAATTTTCTGAGTCATTCTGCGAATCTGCGATTTTATGCATTGTGCTCTGTGGAAGGGTTGAATAGCTATATAGCCCCGGAAAAAATTAAGGCGCAGATAAAGGTTTCACGTGGTGGAAAAGGTATCAGCAGGTTAATCAGGGTGCTCGGGAAAAATGAGTTCATCCGAATTGTGAAAGATAGCCAGACGGTACTCACTATCGGCATGGACAATTCCATTGCGACTGGCTAGGTCAATTCATCGCCGTTGCTGTCATTAATTCCGGGTTTAGCACAAGAGTTGTTTATTAGTTTAAATATTAATAACTGGATGATAATTAGATGAATAATATCGAGATAATTGAATCAGGATACAATGCGTTATGTGATGCTTATAATAATTCCGTTATCAGTCTTAAGCGCTCCTCCCTATATGAAGATTTACTAGTCCATATGGATATTCCTGAAAAAAACAGGAGCCGATTCACTTATGCTACTTTGAATGATCGCGACGAAATAATCGCAATATGTGTGTTTATTGTCTCTCTTGATGAGGGAACAACTGATGTAGGATGGTTTGTTAGAGCGGACTTTAGAGGTAAAGGGGTTGGTAGAGATACAGTAGAAAAGGCATTCAACGAGTTTAAGAATGGTCTCAAGGGGGCTGGAGTTGAGGCTATTTTTATTGGCGCCACTGTTGATAATGGTAATACTCCTTCAATTTCATTGGGGCAGAGGTTTATAGGCGGAGAAGAAATAATAGAAAAAGAAGACGGGACTACCATCTACTCATACCTCAATCGTTTCACGCTTTAGTTAATGGGAGAGGGTCAATGGAAAGAGTGAGTACCTATGTCATGGGGTAGTGACCGGGTAGCTGCGATAACTGCCAACTTTTCATCCCTCCACCTTCACGCACAAACGAACGTATATGTGACAGGTACGACATGCTGATAGGCTACATGCGGGTATCGAAGGCGGACGGCTCCCAGGCTACCGATTTGCAGCGCGACGCGCTGATTGCCGCCGGGGTCGATCCAGTACATCTTTACGAGGACCAGGCATCCGGCATGCGCGAGGATCGGCCCGGCTTGACGAGCTGCCTGAAGGCGTTGCGAACTGGCGACACACTGGTCGTGTGGAAACTGGATCGGCTCGGACGCGACCTGCGACATCTCATCAACACCGTGCACGACCTGACTGGGCGCGGCATCGGCTTGAAGGTATTAACCGGGCACGGCGCGGCCATCGACACCACGACCGCCGCCGGCAAGCTGGTCTTTGGCATCTTCGCCGCCCTGGCCGAGTTCGAGCGCGAGTTGATCGCGGAGCGCACGATTGCCGGCCTAGCCTCGGCCCGCGCGCGCGGGCGGAAAGGCGGCCGGCCGTTCAAGATGACCGCCGCCAAGCTGCGGCTGGCGATGGCGGCAATGGGTCAGCCAGAGACCAAGGTCGGCGACCTGTGCCAGGAACTTGGCGTCACGCGGCAGACCCTGTATCGGCATGTTTCACCCAAGGGTGAGCTACGTCCAGATGGCGAGAAGCTACTCAGCCGAATTTGATGCCGGCATGAGGCAACGTAGCGACAGCGTGGTTTGTCTCAATGGGAAGCGCTCATGATCGATCTTTGAAGGCCCGCAGCAGTCGTGTCACAGACAGGACGAACAAACCGGTCAGCGTGAGGGCTGCGATACCCCAGTACTCTCCGATGAACGCGCCGGCCGTCGTGCCGGCCAGCACAATGGCGAGAATCGGCAAATGGCAGGGACAGGTGAGCACGGCCAGCGCGCCCCACAGGTAGCCGGTGATCGGTTTGTGCGTCTCGGACGGCAAGCGCTCGGGGCTGTTCATGGCAGACTCTCCGCGTGCTGTGCCGGCTCGGTCGGCATGGTGGCCAACTGCACCTCCAGATCGGCCAACGCTTCGCGCCGACGCTCGACGAACTGGCGCAGAACGGCAAGCTGCGCGGCCGCTTCATCGCCGTCCGCAGCATCCAGCGCCCGGCACAGCCGCGCCAGCGCGTCCAGGCCGATGCCCGCCTCGAAGGCCGCCCGCACGAAGCACAGCCGTTGCAAGGCGGCATCATCGAACAGGCCATAGCCGCCCGGGGTGCACGCCACCGGACGCAGCAATCCGCGCAGCAGGTAGTCGCGCACGATATGCACGCTCACCCCGGCATCAAGGGCCAGCCGGGACACGGTGTAGGCGCTCATTGAAAACCTCCTTTTTTTATCCAGCGCAGCAGGAAAGCTGCTTCACGTCCTTGTTGAAGGTCTGCGCCGCAAGCTTCAACCCCTCGACCATTGTCAGGTAGGGGAACAACTGGTCGGCCAGTTCCTGCACCGTCATGCGGTTGCGGATGGCGAGCACCGCCGTCTGGATCAGTTCGCCCGCTTCCGGGGCCACCGCCTGCACGCCGATGAGCCGTCCGCTACCTTCCTCGATGACCAGCTTGATGAAGCCGCGTGTGTCGAAGTTGGCAAGCGCTCGCGGAACGTTGTCGAGTGTCAGCGTGCGACTGTCGGTCTCGATGCCATCGTGGTGCGCTTCCGCCTCGCTGTAGCCCACGGTGGCGACTTGCGGGTCGGTGAACACCACTGCCGGCATCGCGGTCAGATTGAGGGCTGCGTCGCCGCCGGTCATGTTGATCGCGGCACGGGTGCCGGCGGCCGCTGCCACGTAGACGAACTGCGGCTGGTCGGTGCAGTCGCCGGCCGCGTAGATGTTCGGGTTGCTCGTGCGCATGCCTTGGTCGATAACGATGGCCCCTTGCGCATTGACAGTGACCCCCGCCGCGTCCAGCGCGAGGCTGCGCGTATTCGGTGCCCGACCGGTGGCAACCAGCAACTTGTCAGCGCGCAATTCACCGTGTCCGGTGGTCAGCACGAATTCGCCGTTCACATGGGCGACCTGGCTGGCTTGCGTGTGCTCCAGCACCTCGATGCCCTCGGCGCGGAAAGCGGCTGTCACGGCCTCGCCGATGGCCGGGTCTTCCCGGAAGAACAAGGTGCTGCGTGCCAGGATCGTGACCTGGCTGCCGAGCCGGGCAAAGGCTTGCGCCAGTTCCAACGCCACCACCGACGAACCGATCACGGCCAGGCGTGCGGGAATGGTGTCGCTGACAAGCGCTTCGGTGGAAGTCCAGTAGGGTGACTCTTTCAGGCCCGGAATCGGCGGCACGGCCGGACTGGCACCGGTGGCGACCAGGCAGCGGTCGAACGTTACCTCGCGCTCGCCACCCTCGTTCAAACGGACGACCAGGCTCTGGTCGTCCTTGAAACGCGCTTCACCGTGCAAAACGGTGATGGCTGGATTGCCGTCCAGGATGCCTTCGTATTTGGCGTGCCGCAGTTCATCGACACGGGCCTGCTGCTGGGCCAGCAGTTTGCTGCGGTCAATCGCAGGCACAGTTGCCGCAATACCGCCGTCGAACGGACTTTCCCGGCGCAGATGGGCAATATGGGCAGCGCGGATCATGATCTTGGACGGCACACAGCCGATATTGACGCAGGTGCCGCCGATGGTGCCGCGTTCGATCAGCGTGACCGTCGCGCCTTGCTCGACGGCCTTCAGCGCCGCCGCCATCGCGGCCCCGCCGCTGCCAATGATGGCGATATGCAAACCGGCGCCCTCAAGTGCATCACGGATTTTTGGTTCATCTTTGAAATCACCAACCCGGATCGAGCCTTGATAACCCAATGCGGCGATGGCGGCCAGCAGTTGGTTGTGGCTCACGGCGGTGTCTGCCATGACTTGCGCGCGGCTTTCTGGATAGGACACCACAGCGGCATTCACGCCGGGAATCTTTTCCAAAGCATCTTTGACATGGGTGGCGCAGGATGTGCAGGTCATGCCATTCACGGTGATTTCGGTCATTTTTTTACTCCATTGAATTTCGGGGTGCAGCAGGCATCGGCTTGGCGTTTTCGTTGGATGGCGTAGATGGTCAAGCCGATGAAAATCGCCAGCGCAGGCAGCAGCACATAGTCCAGATAGCCGGTCAGCGCGGACAAGCCGACCACACCGAGCAAAATGACCAGAACAGGGGTGAAGCAACACAGCGCCACGAGGGTTGTGCCAATGATGCTGACCCGCAGCAGTGTCTTCGGGTCTTTCATGATCAGTTCTTGACTGATGATGGGTAGCCCGCATCCTCGGTAGCCTTGGTCAGTTTCTGCACGCTGGTCTTGGCATCATCGAAGGTGACCACCGCTTCGCGCGTCTCGAAGGTCACGTCAACTTTACTGACGCCATCGACCTTGGAAATCGCCTTCTTGACAGTGATCGGACAGGCCGAGCAGGTCATGCCCGGTACGGACAGCGTAACGGTCTGGGTGGCGGCCCACACGGGGGCAACAACGGCAGCGAGGGCAAGGGCGGAAAGCAGCTTTTTCATGGTGAACTCCTGTGATCAATAGAAAAATGGCACGACGTAGGGAAATCCGAGCGCGACCAAAACCAGCACGGCCACGCCCCAGAAAATGAGCTTGTAAGTAGCTCGCACTTGGGGAATCGCGCAAACCTCACCCGGTTTGCAGGCGGCTGACGGCCGGTAGATGCGCCGCCAGGCGAAGAACAACGCCACCAGCGCCACGCCGATAAAGATGGGGCGATAGGGTTCCAACACCGTCAAGTTGCCGATCCAAGCGCCGCTGAACCCCAAGGCGATCAGAACCAGCGGCCCGAGGCAGCAAGCCGAGGCGAGGATGGCGGCCAGCCCGCCAGTGAAGAGCGCGCCGCGCCCGTTTTGAGGTTCAGACATACGTTTGTCCTTTCGAATCTGAATTGGATAGCTTAAGCTTACTTCCGTAGTTATGTACGGAGTCAAGCGATATGGAAAACAATTTGGAGAACCTGACCATTGGCGTTTTCGCCAGGACGGCCGGGGTCAATGTGGAGACCATCCGGTTCTATCAGCGCAAGGGCTTGCTCCCGGAACCGGACAAGCCTTACGGCAGCATTCGCCGCTATGGCGAGACGGATGTAACGCGGGTGCGCTTCGTGAAATCAGCCCAGCGGTTGGGCTTCAGCCTGGATGAGATCGCCGAGCTGCTGCGGCTGGAGGATGGCACCCATTGCGAGGAAGCCAGCAGCCTGGCCGAGCACAAGCTCAAGGACGTGCGCGAGAGGATGGCTGACCTGGCGCGCATGGAGGCCGTGCTGTCTGATTTGGTGTGCGCCTGCCATGCGCGGAAGGGGAACGTTTCCTGCCCGCTGATTGCGTCACTGCAAGGGAAGAAAGAACCGCGCAGTGCGGACGCGGTGTAGCCCGAGGGAACTACGCCTTAGCGTGCTTTATTTTCCGTTTTCTGAGGCGACTCCAACGTCAGAAAAGACCGTGCGGTCGACTTTTGATATTTCGTGCTGTCGCCTTCTGAAAGTGACATCGGGATCCTCGGCCGACAAGGTGCAACAGCCGACGATGCCGTCGCTGCAACTCGCGACTAGGAGCTCGGATCTCAGGACGAAGGTCTCCGCGAATGTCCGGTCGATCCGCGCGACGTCCCAGGCGGGCGTTCCCTTGGCGGACATCCACGCCGCAGCGTCGTGCATCAGCCGCACAACCTCGTCGATATCACCCGAGCAGGCGACCCGAACGTTCGGAGGCTCCTCGCTGTCCATTCGCTCCCCTGGCGCGGTATGAACCGCCGCCTCATAGTGCAGTTTGATCCTGACGAGCCCAGCATGTCTGCGCCCACCTTCGCGGAACCTGACCAGGGTCCGCTAGCGGGCGGCCGGAAGGTGAATGCTAGGCATGATCTAACCCTCGGTCTCTGGCGTCGCGACTGCGAAATTTCGCGAGGGTTTCCGAGAAGGTGATTGCGCTTCGCAGATCTCCAGGCGCGTGGGTGCGGACGTAGTCAGCGCCATTGCCGATCGCGTGAAGTTCCGCCGCAAGGCTCGCTGGACCCAGATCCTTTACAGGAAGGCCAACGGTGGCGCCCAAGAAGGATTTCCGCGACACCGAGACCAATAGCGGAAGCCCCAACGCCGACTTCAGCTTTTGAAGGTTCGACAGCACGTGCAGCGATGTTTCCGGTGCGGGGCTCAAGAAAAATCCCATCCCCGGATCGAGGATGAGCCGGTCGGCAGCGACCCCGCTCCGTCGCAAGGCGGAAACCCGCGCCTCGAAGAACCGCACAATCTCGTCGAGCGCGTCTTCGGGTCGAAGGTGACCGGTGCGGGTGGCGATGCCATCCCGCTGCGCTGAGTGCATAACCACCAGCCTGCAGTCCGCCTCAGCAATATCGGGATAGAGCGCAGGGTCAGGAAATCCTTGGATATCGTTCAGGTAGCCCACGCCGCGCTTGAGCGCATAGCGCTGGGTTTCCGGTTGGAAGCTGTCGATTGAAACACGGTGCATCTGATCGGACAGGGCGTCTAAGAGCGGCGCAATACGTCTGATCTCATCGGCCGGCGATACAGGCCTCGCGTCCGGATGGCTGGCGGCCGGTCCGACATCCACGACGTCTGATCCGACTCGCAGCATTTCGATCGCCGCGGTGACAGCGCCGGCGGGGTCTAGCCGCCGGCTCTCATCGAAGAAGGAGTCCTCGGTGAGATTCAGAATGCCGAACACCGTCACCATGGCGTCGGCCTCCGCAGCGACTTCCACGATGGGGATCGGGCGAGCAAAAAGGCAGCAATTATGAGCCCCATACCTACAAAGCCCCACGCATCAAGCTTTTGCCCATGAAGCAACCAGGCAATGGCTGTAATTATGACGACGCCGAGTCCCGACCAGACTGCATAAGCAACACCGACAGGGATGGATTTCAGAACCAGAGAAAGAAAATAAAATGCGATGCCATAACCGATTATGACAACGGCGGAAGGGGCAAGCTTAGTAAAGCCCTCGCTAGATTTTAATGCGGATGTTGCGATTACTTCGCCAACTATTGCGATAACAAGAAAAAGCCAGCCTTTCATGATATATCTCCCAATTTGTGTAGGGCTTATTATGCACGCTTAAAAATAATAAAAGCAGACTTGACCTGATAGTTTGGCTGTGAGCAATTATGTGCTTAGTGCATCTAACGCTTGAGTTAAGCCGCGCCGCGAAGCGGCGTCGGCTTGAACGAATTGTTAGACATTATTTGCCGACTACCTTGGTGATCTCGCCTTTCACGTAGTGAACAAATTCTTCCAACTGATCTGCGCGGGAGGCCAAGCGATCTTCTTCTTGTCCAAGATAAGCCTGTCTAGCTTCAAGTATGACGGGCTGATACTGGGCCGGCAGGCGCTCCATTGCCCAGTCGGCAGCGACATCCTTCGGCGCGATTTTGCCGGTTACTGCGCTGTACCAAATGCGGGACAACGTAAGCACTACATTTCGCTCATCGCCAGCCCAGTCGGGCGGCGAGTTCCATAGCGTTAAGGTTTCATTTAGCGCCTCAAATAGATCCTGTTCAGGAACCGGATCAAAGAGTTCCTCCGCCGCTGGACCTACCAAGGCAACGCTATGTTCTCTTGCTTTTGTCAGCAAGATAGCCAGATCAATGTCGATCGTGGCTGGCTCGAAGATACCTGCAAGAATGTCATTGCGCTGCCATTCTCCAAATTGCAGTTCGCGCTTAGCTGGATAACGCCACGGAATGATGTCGTCGTGCACAACAATGGTGACTTCTACAGCGCGGAGAATCTCGCTCTCTCCAGGGGAAGCCGAAGTTTCCAAAAGGTCGTTGATCAAAGCTCGCCGCGTTGTTTCATCAAGCCTTACGGTCACCGTAACCAGCAAATCAATATCACTGTGTGGCTTCAGGCCGCCATCCACTGCGGAGCCGTACAAATGTACGGCCAGCAACGTCGGTTCGAGATGGCGCTCGATGACGCCAACTACCTCTGATAGTTGAGTCGATACTTCGGCGATCACCGCTTCCCTCATGATGTTTAACTTTGTTTTAGGGCGACTGCCCTGCTGCGTAACATCGTTGCTGCTCCATAACATCAAACATCGACCCACGGCGTAACGCGCTTGCTGCTTGGATGCCCGAGGCATAGACTGTACAAAAAAACAGTCATAACAAGCCATGAAAACCGCCACTGCGCCGTTACCACCGCTGCGTTCGGTCAAGGTTCTGGACCAGTTGCGTGAGCGCATACGCTACTTGCATTACAGTTTACGAACCGAACAGGCTTATGTCCACTGGGTTCGTGCCTTCATCCGTTTCCACGGTGTGCGTCACCCGGCAACCTTGGGCAGCAGCGAAGTCGAGGCATTTCTGTCCTGGCTGGCGAACGAGCGCAAGGTTTCGGTCTCCACGCATCGTCAGGCATTGGCGGCCTTGCTGTTCTTCTACGGCAAGGTGCTGTGCACGGATCTGCCCTGGCTTCAGGAGATCGGAAGACCTCGGCCGTCGCGGCGCTTGCCGGTGGTGCTGACCCCGGATGAAGTGGTTCGCATCCTCGGTTTTCTGGAAGGCGAGCATCGTTTGTTCGCCCAGCTTCTGTATGGAACGGGCATGCGGATCAGTGAGGGTTTGCAACTGCGGGTCAAGGATCTGGATTTCGATCACGGCACGATCATCGTGCGGGAGGGCAAGGGCTCCAAGGATCGGGCCTTGATGTTACCCGAGAGCTTGGCACCCAGCCTGCGCGAGCAGCTGTCGCGTGCACGGGCATGGTGGCTGAAGGACCAGGCCGAGGGCCGCAGCGGCGTTGCGCTTCCCGACGCCCTTGAGCGGAAGTATCCGCGCGCCGGGCATTCCTGGCCGTGGTTCTGGGTTTTTGCGCAGCACACGCATTCGACCGATCCACGGAGCGGTGTCGTGCGTCGCCATCACATGTATGACCAGACCTTTCAGCGCGCCTTCAAACGTGCCGTAGAACAAGCAGGCATCACGAAGCCCGCCACACCGCACACCCTCCGCCACTCGTTCGCGACGGCCTTGCTCCGCAGCGGTTACGACATTCGAACCGTGCAGGATCTGCTCGGCCATTCCGACGTCTCTACGACGATGATTTACACGCATGTGCTGAAAGTTGGCGGTGCCGGAGTGCGCTCACCGCTTGATGCGCTGCCGCCCCTCACTAGTGAGAGGTAGGGCAGCGCAAGTCAATCCTGGCGGATTCACTACCCCTGCGCGAAGGCCATCGGTGCCGCATCGAACGGCCGGTTGCGGAAAGTCCTCCCTGCGTCCGCTGATGGCCGGCAGCAGCCCGTCGTTGCCTGATGGATCCAACCCCTCCGCTGCTATAGTGCAGTCGGCTTCTGACGTTCAGTGCAGCCGTCTTCTGAAAACGACAGGCGCGGCACGGGAATCAAGGCATTGCGATTCTCGAAAATAGTTCTTGAAATTCTATTCTTGATTGCATATCATCTCAACGAGTTTCGATAAGAAAGGATGCGCATGCGACCGTCTGTTGTGCTTGACATGAAGCGAAGCGCAGTGCGTGAAGCGGTAGGCCGCTTTCGCGCCGCGAACCCGCGCGTCTTCGGCTCGGTGCTGCATGGCACCGACCGGGATGGCAGCGACCTCGACCTGTTGGTCGATGCGCTGCCCGGTGCCACGTTGTTGGACTTGGGCGATTTGGAAGAAGAACTGAAATCGCTGCTCGGCGTTGACGTCGATCTGCTGACTCCCGGCGACCTGCCGCCGAAGTTCCGGGCCAAGGTGCTCGCGGAGGCGCAACCGATATGAGCGAGAACCGCCTGCCCGATTACCTCGACCACATTCAGCAGGCCGCAACCGATGCGCGCAGCTTCGTGGAAGGGATGGCCAAGGACGACTTCTTGGCCGACAAGCGCACCCAGCAGGCCGTCATCATGAGCCTGATCGTCATCGGCGAGGCGGCCACAAAGGTGATGGATGGCTACGTCGAGTTCACCCAGGCGCATGCCGACGTGCCGTGGCGCAGCATGCGCAATATGCGTAATCGCATGGCTCACGGCTATTTCGACATCAACCTCGATGTGGTGTGGGAGACGGTACAGGAATGGCTGCCGGCGTTGCTCCAGCAATTGCCCGCCGTGCGTCAGGATGCCGACGATGAAGACCGTAACGACAACTGTGAAAGAGGGATCTCCGATGACTGTTGAATCGAGAATATTTTCTGTAGCCGAGTATGTTCAGCCGTCCGAAGGCGAGCCTATTCGTTCCGTTGTGCTTGAAACCCGAGACTCAATTATCGTGGTTTGGCATGTCCATCCCGGGCAGGAAATTGCGGCTCACATTCATCCTCACGGCCAAGACACGTGGACTGTTTTGTCGGGAATGGCTGATTACTTTCAGGGCAATGGGATTGTTCGTGCCCTCAGGGAAGGTGAGATAGCCGTGGCAAGACCGGGCCAAGTGCACGGGGCGCGAAATACAGGTACCGAGCCATTTGTGTTCGTCTCGGTTGTGGCATCAGCCAATGCCGGTTTCGTATTGGCTGAGCGATAGAGCCCAATCTCTGGAGTTGGTCCAATGAGCGGTCGGGGAGATAGGTAACAGACATGCAGCGGACACGGCTGCTAAACCAGGTCGCAAACCTCCTTGTGTCGCAGCGTGCCGCAAGCGACGCGATCAATCGAATGGGGTCGGCATGAGACTGAACACCATCCAGTTCCCGACCGCGTAGCCGCCTGTCCTGCCGATCAGGTCTTGACCATCGACGCCTGGGATCAGTCCTGAATGTTCTTGGAGACCACTACGTTATGAGCCGCAGCCGCCGCAAAACACCCATCGTCGGGCACACGACCTGCGGCAGCGAGCGCGAGGACAAGAAGCTCTGGCATCAGCGCTGGCGCACCCGTGAGCGCACGGCGCTGACCAGCGCGTCGCCCGAAGCCCTGAGCGCCCATCTGCCCCTGCTGGAAAACCAGGCCAGCAGCGTCTGGTCGATGGGCAAGGATGGCCGCTCCTACTGGCCCGTCAAGCGCCAGGCCGCCACGGCGGATCGCATCGCCAATCACAAGGGACGCAACCCGCAAGAACGCGCCTCCCTGAAAAAGCGCCTGCTGCGCAAGTGGATGAGCAAATGAAGCTCTCCTTCCATCAGCACATTGCGCTGTTCTGGATGATCGGTGCTCCGGGCGTCTTCGCGCCCGTGATCGAGAACGCCAAGCGGCCCGATGCCGGCGCCGTCATGGCGTGGGGTGTCGCGATCGTGGCGGTGATGATCCTCTTCACCCCTTTGCTGCTGCGCTGTCCACCATTCCGGCGCTGGTATGGCCGGACGGATGCGCTGTCGGAGCGGCAGCGCCAGGCGCTTGCCGAGCGCGGCCTGCGCCGCTACTACCAGACCGCTTTCGATGACGGCTACGTGCCCCGCGTGATGCCCTACGTGTGGCGCATCATCTGGACGGTCGGCGGGTTGATGGCTGTGACCGCCGTACTGCCTACCAACACCGGACGGCCAGCCTTCGATGCCTTGGTGGTCTTCTCGACCTGGTATCCGATAGGCGTGATGCTGCTGGTTTTCGCGTCGAGGCCCCTTGGCCGGTTGATTCGCCAAAGAGCACAGGAGCGGCGGAAATGAGCACGTCAACCATCGAGGCGCTGGCCAGCGCCTGGGCAAGGATTGCCGAGGAAGCGGAATTCCCCGCTGACTACGAGGGGACTGCCACACCACAAGCGCATCGGGCTAGCGAAGCTATTCAGGAGCAGATTCGGGAGCGCATCGTCGCCACCAACGACATGCGGCTGTTCAGCCTGCTGCACCTGCTGGGTCAGGCGTCGCTGCGCATGGAGCAAGCGCTGTGGCCGGAGGATTACGAGCGGATGACGCGCGAGGTTGAGGAAGCCCTGCGGCAAGCCACCGACGCCAACGCCAGATCGTACACCCACGAAGAAGTGATGCAGGCGATGCAGGAACGCATCGACCGGGCGCGAGACAAGCCATGTTGATTGGCTATGCGCGCGTCTCGACGCAGGATCAGAACCTGGAGCTGCAACGCGAAGCCTTGAGCAAGGCCGGATGTAAAAAGGTCTTCGAGGACAAGGTGAGTGGCACGCGGGCAGACCGGCCTGGCTTGGCCAAGACGCTCGAAATGCTGCGCGAAGGCGATACTTTGGTCGTCTGGAAGCTCGACCGGCTGGGCCGGTCGGTCAAGCAACTGGTCGATCTGGTCGGCGATCTGCACAAGCACGGTGTCCAGTTCAGGAGCCTCACCGACTCCATCGACACCGGCACACCATCCGGGCGGTTCTTCTTCCACGTCATGGCGAGCCTTGCCGAAATGGAGCGCGAGCTGACCGTCGAGCGCACCCGCGCCGGGCTGGAAGTCGCCAAGCAGCTCGGCCGCAAAGGCGGCCGCAAGCCGAAGATGACCGACAGCAAGATCGAGTCGGCCAAGAAGCTGCTGGCCAGCGGGGTGCCGCCCAAGGACGTGGCCAAGAACCTCGGCGTGTCCATTCCGACGCTGTACCGCTGGGTGCCAGCCTCCACGCACGCTTAGCGTGCTTTATTTTCCGTTTTCTGAGACGACCCCCGTCACAGGGAAAAACCCTGGCCGTCATGCAGGTCAGCGGCGGCTCACAGTCGTTCAACGCTGTAAATCAGATGCGTATTCTTGGACGCTGGATGCGGATGATCACCATCCCGAATCAGTCATCCGTGGCAAAAGCCTGGGCCGAGTTTGATGAGGATGGCCGCATGAAGCCTTCTTCGTATTATGACCGCATAGTGGACGTCATGGAGGAACTGATGAAGTTCACCCTGCTGACGC
This sequence comes from Klebsiella quasipneumoniae subsp. quasipneumoniae, assembly GCF_020525925.1. NCBI lineage: Bacteria > Pseudomonadati > Pseudomonadota > Gammaproteobacteria > Enterobacterales > Enterobacteriaceae > Klebsiella > Klebsiella quasipneumoniae. Next base: position 87,124 of record NZ_CP084877.1, on the reverse strand, counting down.
GCGGTCGCAGTGATTATCTCACCGACCGCTACAGCGAAAGGAAAGAGAGTGCCGCGCAGCTTTCTGAGCGGGTCAACCAGCGCAGCATATAAAAAAGCCGGCAGATGCCGGCTTTTTCCACACTGTTATGCCCGCAGCCTGGTAAAAAATCAGTGGCTGACGCGGTTCCCGTGCTCATCAATGACGGCTTCGCCGTCCTCTTTGGTAAACGCGCCCTGCTGCGGGTCCGGCAGTATGTCCAGAACCACTTCGGAGGGACGGCACAGCTTCGTGCCGAGCGGTGTCACTACCACCGGGCGATTAATGAGGATCGGATGAGCCAGCATGGCATCGAGCAGTTCGTCATTGCTGAAGCGGTCTTCTGCCAGGCCGAGCTGTTCGTACGGTTCGGTATTTTTGCGCAGCAGGTCGCGCACGCCGATGCCCATATCCGCAATCAGCTTCTTCAGCTCATCGCGTGACGGCGGCGTTTCCAGATACAGAATAACCGTGGGTTCGGCGCCGCTGTTACGGATAAGCGCCAGGGTATTGCGGGATGTCCCGCAGGCCGGGTTGTGGTAAATGGTAATGTCAGTCATAAGCGGTACTCCGTAAAGGGGCTGCACGGGCGCAGCCCCGGGGTTAAAGTTAAACAGACAGGCGCAGGGCCAGCGCGGCCAGCGTGACAAAAAGCACCGGCAGGGTCATCACGATGCCCACGCGGAAGTAATAGCCCCAGCTGATGGTGATGTTTTTCTGTGCCAGCACGTGCAGCCACAGCAGGGTTGCGAGGCTGCCGATAGGGGTTATTTTCGGGCCGAGGTCACAGCCGATGACGTTGGCGTAAATCATCGCCTGCTTCACCACGCCCTGTGCGCTACTACCGTCAATCGACAACGCGCCAACCAGCACGGTGGGCATGTTGTTCATGACGGACGAGAGTGCCGCCGTCAGGAAGCCGGTGCCGAGCGTTGCGCCCCATACGCCGTGCTCTGCAAACCGGTTCAGGGCGGCGGAAAGGTAATCAGTCAGTCCGGCGTTACGCAGTCCGTATACCACCAGATACATGCCCAGCGAAAAGATAACGATCTGCCAGGGCGCGCCTTTCAGCACCCTGCCGGCGTCAATCACGTGTCCTTTGCGGGCAACCAGCCAGAGAATAAACGCCGCCACCGCCGCCACCAGGCTGACCGGCACGCCGAGCGGCTCCAGAGCAAAAAAGCCAACCAGCAGAAGAACCAAAACCACCCAGCCAGCCTTAAAGGTTCGTGCATCCCGGATGGCTTCCCGCGGTGCCTTCAGCTTCGCCAGGTCATAGGTGACCGGGATGTCCCTGCGGAAAAAGAGATGAAGCATCACCAGCGTGGCCGCAATGGAGGCAATGTTCACCGGCACCATGACGGATGCGTACTCGCTGAAGCCCAGCGTAAAGAAGTCAGCCGTTACGATGTTCACCAGGTTCGATACGATGAGCGGCAGGCTGGAGGTGTCAGCGATAAAGCCCGCTGCCATCACAAACGCCAGCGTGGAGCCGGGAGTGAATCCCAGCGCCAGCAGCATGGCAATAACGATCGGCGTCAGAATTAGCGCGGCTCCGTCATTGGCAAACAGCGCCGCCACTGCGGCACCCAGCAGAACGATATACGTGAACAGCAGCCGGCCCCTGCCGCCTCCCCAGCGGGAAACGTGCAGCGCGGCCCACTCAAAAAAGCCGGACTCATCGAGCAGCAGGCTGATAATGATGACCGCAATGAACGTGCCCGTGGCGTTCCAGACAATCTGCCAGACCACCGGAATATCACCGATGTGCACCACGCCGGTCAGCAGCGCCAGCGCCGCACCGATGACGGCACTCCAGCCAATGCTCAGCCCCTTCGGCTGCCAGATGACCAGTACCAGCGTCAGGATGAAAATCGCACCTGCCAGAAACATACCCGCTCCTATTGAATACAAATGCCTGTTAAACCGGACTGATAAATTTTCGATGCGTAATATATTCGATAATCCAGATATATACCGGTAAATTTTTAAATGCAGACAGGCTTGCCGTTGGTGGTGGCGTTATCGCGTTCAGCCTGCCGGCTGAGCTGGCGGATATCATCCCGCTGGCAGAGATAAGCCTGTTCGATAACCGCCGCTGCCCACGCCGGCATATGAGGCGACAGACGATAGTGGATCCATTTTCCGTCCCGCCGGTCGGTAAGCAGCCCGTTTTCTCTCAGCAGAGCCAGATGCCGTGAGATTTTGGGCTGAGTTTCTTTCAGCACGGACGTAAGTTCACAGACGCAGAGCTCCCCTTTTTCGCGTAGCAGCAGCACGAGGCTGAGTCGGGTTTCGTCGGAAAGGCTTTTAAAAAGCTGCAGGGGGGACACGGGTGGCATGGTGACTCCTTATTGTGACTGACCTGAGTGTACCTGTGAAACTTTCTCCGTCAAATTTATATTCACTTAATCATATGTATGTGCGAACGCCGGACGAGCCTGAGCATGCAGAAGGACTTTCCGTCCGGATGCGCCTGACCGGCATTCCATGAACAGCGTTTTTGCCCTGCGCGTTGACCCCGTTAACAATTCGTGTAGAGTAAAAAGCGCTTTTTGCCGTGGTTCATCTGCCCGGCGGGCATTTGTGGCCGGTACTGAACGTCTGTTCATCCGGTCTTTCTGATTACCCGCGCTGCTCTGTCAGCCGTGAAGGAGTGATAAACACCACCATGCGTCTTACGCCACCCTGAGTCGTACCCCTCCTCTGTCGCACTGAATAAACTTCGGCGCGCACTCAAAAACATCCCGTCTGCGGATGTGCTTTTTCGTACGTAAAATTTTTGCCCTCACGGGCTGACCGTAATCAAAAACTGAGAAATGACTATGCTGCTGTCCTCGACGCGTAAGGACTGGCTGGGTAACGTCCGTGGTGACGTCCTTGCCGGTATTGTGGTCGCGCTCGCGCTTATTCCCGAAGCGATCGCCTTTTCCATCATCGCCGGAGTCGACCCGCAGGTCGGGCTCTACTCTGCGTTCTGTATTCCCCTGGTTATGGCCTTCCTCGGCGGCCGTCCGGCAATGATATCGTCCGCCACCGGTGCGATGGCGCTGCTGCTGATCACGCTTGTAAAAGACCACGGCCTGCAGTATCTGCTGGCGGCCTCGGCGCTGACCGGCGTACTGCAGCTGGCGGCCGGCTACCTGAAGCTGGGCAGCCTGATGCGCTACGTCTCCCGCTCGGTGGTCACCGGTTTCGTGAACGCGCTGGCCATCCTGATATTTATGGCGCAGCTGCCGGAGCTGACCAACGTCACCTGGCACGTTTATGCCCTGACCGCTGCGGGCCTGGGCATCATTTATCTCTTCCCGTATCTGAACAAAACCATTCCCTCGCCGCTGGTCTGCATCATCGTGCTGACCGCCATTTCCATGTGGCTGCACCTGGACGTGCGCACCGTGGGTGACATGGGCAAACTGCCGGACAGCCTGCCGGTGTTTCTGATCCCGGATATCCCGCTTAACCTCGACACGCTGATGATTATTCTGCCGTACTCGGCAGGACTTGCCGTGGTGGGGCTGCTGGAGTCGATGATGACCGCCACCATCGTGGACGACATGACCGACACGCCGAGCGATAAAAACCGCGAGTGCAAGGCGCAGGGCGTGGCCAACATCTGCACCTCCTTTATCGGCGGCATGGCGGGCTGCGCGATGATTGGCCAGTCGGTGATCAACGTCAAATCGGGCGGGCGCGGGCGGCTTTCCACGCTCACCGCCGGCGTGGTGCTGCTGCTGATGGTGGTGTTCCTGCGCGACTGGGTGTCCCGGATACCCATGGCGGCTCTGGTGGCGGTGATGATCATGGTCTCCATCGGCACCTTCTCCTGGCGCTCCATCAGCAACCTGCGCAGCCATCCGCTGTCAACCAGCGTGGTGATGCTGGCCACCGTGGTGGTGGTGGTGGCGACCGATAACCTGGCGTTTGGCGTGCTCACCGGCGTGCTGATTGCCTCGCTGAACTTCGCCACCAAGGTCGCCCGCTTTATGGCGGTCTCCTCTGAGCTGAAGGACGACACCCGCACCTATACCGTAGCCGGCCAGGTATTCTTTGCCTCATCCGATCGCTTTATGAGCCACTTCGACTTCCGTGAAGCGGTGGAGCGCGTGGTGATTGACGTAACGCACGCCCACTTCTGGGATATCACCTCCGTGAGCGCGCTGGACCGGGTGGTTATCAAGTTCCGTCGCGAAGGCACGGAAGTGGAGATCAAGGGTATGAATGACGCGACCCGCACCCTCGTTGACCGCTTCGGAGTGCATGACAAGCCTGAAGAAGTGGAAAAGCTGATGGGTGGCCATTAATTTACTGGAGAAAGCATCATGAATAACACCGTTATTGCCTGCGTTGACGGCTCGCCGTCAACCCGGCCGGTCTGTGAGTATGCTGCCTGGGCAGCCGGTAAACTTGGCGCGCCGCTGGCGCTGCTGCACGTGCTCGAAAAGAGTGAGACTCCCGCCGTGTCTGACCTGACCGGGAGCATTGGTATTGACAGCCGGGAGCAGCTGACCGAAGCGCTGGTCCGCGTCGAGGGTGAGCGCAGCCGGCTGCTGATGGCGCAGGGCAAGGCCGTGCTGGCCGGCTGTGCGGAGCTCCTGAAGCAGACCGGACAGCCGGACGCACAGCTGCTGCAAAAGCACGGCGCACTGGACGAAATCCTGGCGGAGCTGGGCGAAGTCCGGCTGATGGTGCTGGGGCGCCGCGGGACGCAGAATCAGGTAGGCAGCCATCTGGAAAGCGTCATTCGCCTGCAGAAAAACCCGGTGCTGATTGTGCCGGAGACGTTTACGCCGCCGGCGCGGGTGATGTTTGCGTACGACGGCAGCAGTGAGAGCCGTAAAAACCTGACGCGCCTGACGGTCAGCCCGCTGCTGCACGGCCTGAGCTGTCATATCGTGATGGTCAACGGTGACATGTCAGCCCTGCAGGATGCGCAGGCTGTTCTTCAGGAAGCCGGTATCACGACCGAGACACGCCTGCTGGAAGACGAGTCCGTAACCGGGGCGCTGTGCCGCTACGCGGACGCCCATGATATCGACCTCACGGTAATGGGGGCCTGCGGGCACTCCCGGTTACGGCGATTCTTTATTGGCAGCCACACCACGGAAATGCTGTCTGAAAGCCGTCAGCCCCTGCTGATGCTGCGATGAAACAGGCGGGCCTGATATCAGGCCCGCCTTCACAGGGGAAAGAGGATGACGGGTATGAAGGTAAAGGCGCGTTATTGCGGCGCATCCGTCCTGATACCGGTGGCCAGCAGGCTGGCGCCAAGAATGTAGACCAGGCAGAACAGGGCCTGAAGATGCAGGGTGACATGGTTATCTATCAGCACGCCCATGATTACCGGGGATGCCCCGCTGGCAATCACCGTCCCTGCCTCAACCGCCGAGCGCACCCTGGCCAGCTGCGCCGGACCAAACAGCTGTACCCAGAGCGCGGTGGCAAGCGTTGAGGCAATGGCCGACGATACGCCGGTCATAATCAGGTAAAAAGGCGTCACCCACTGACCGTTGCTGAGCCATAGCGCCAGCATGGCCAGGGCCTGTGGCATCAGAAACCACGGCAGCAGCCTGCGTGGTGAGAGCCGGTCAATCAGCGGGCCAAACGACAGCAGCGATACCGCCTGGGTAATGGCATAGGCAATAAACCATACCGCCACCCACGACAGCTCCCAGCCTTTCTCCTGTGCCAGCCTCGCCTGGTGGAAGAAGAAGCCGGTGGTGATAAAGGGGGAGGCCAGCACGACAGGCAGCGCCAGCAGCAGGTTGCGGTTTCGCCATACCGGCGCCTCTTTTTCTTTCTCCTCACCCCGCTTTCTGAACGTACGCAGCGGCTTCTCTTTCCCGCGGGGCAAAAACATCAGCGCGACCCCCACGCCGGCAACAAGCATTCCGGCATTGATGCCCCAGGCAGCGCGCCATCCCGTCAGCGCGCTTATCTGCACCGCAATCACAGGAAAAACGGCCTGCGCCAGCGAGAGCCCCAGCGCGATGGCGCCGAGCGCCTTGCCTGCATCAAGGGGGAACTGGCGCGCCGTTGCGGTCAGCGCAGTATGCACCATCAGTCCCTGGCCGCCGAGGCGCAGAAAGTAAAACCCGATGCACAGCATCCACGCCGCCTGTGCGCCGGAAACCAGCAGGCAGGCCGTGAGCAGCAAAAGGGTGACCGCCAGCGTGAAGCGGCGGGTCGTGGTGTAGTCAATCAGCCGTCCGGCCCAGGTCAGCGTGATGGCGCTCATCACCGTTCCGATTGCGTACAGGCCGCCCAGTCCGCCGTCGGTGAGCCCAAAGGCCTCACGAAAATCCTGCCCGTAAAGTGAGACAAAATAGGTCTGTCCAAAGCTGGACATGGCCATCAGCATCGCACCGAACGTAAGGTGAGAGGCGTGATGAAACATAAACCGAAAAAGCTGACGCATGAATATCCCTGAAGGCGGGCTGCAGCCCGCCGATTAATCACGACGTGTCCGTACCGGCTGCTGCGGACACGGCGCCTGCGTCCCTGAAGCAGGTACACGCGGGTTCACCGTGAAAGGTGGCAGTCCCGTAACGGATATGAGAGAACGGTACCCGGCGCGGACTGGCTGTCGCGGCAGGCTCTCTGATAAAGGACGGGCGAAGAGAAACTCAGGGTGGCGTAATGTGCATGACTCACAGTCAGATATAAAATGCTGCCGAAACGATAATTTTTAATGCTCTTCAGGTCAAGCCTGAAAACGGGCTCCTCATGCCCGCCGCAGGGGGAGTCGCACAAAAACAGTGGATAGCCGCTTGATTAACGCCCGTGACCGGGCCAGAATTGCGGCGAGGTGATGGCGTTCCACCTTACCCAACCGCTTCCCCTGAGAAGCTGATGACGCCTGATATTACTCCCCTTTAACCGGGAGTATGTCAGGCCGCCCCGTATCATCAGCCTGCATACTCCCTCTGACACAGAGGTAAACCCCGTGAAATCTTATCTGGCCATTATCATTGGTGGATCCGCTGGCTGCCTGATCCGCTGGCTGCTTGGCGCACGCCTGAACAGCCTGTTTCCTGACCTGCCACCGGGCACGCTGGTAGTGAACCTTGCGGGCGGATTTATCATTGGTGCGTCGCTGGCCTGGTTCATGCGCCATCCTGACCTGGATCCGGCCTGGCGATTACTTGTTATCACCGGGCTGTGCGGTGGGCTGACCACGTTTTCCACGTTTTCCCTGGAAATATTCTCACAGCTGCAGTCCGGTAATTATTTCTGGGCGTTTACTTCACTGCTGGTACACGTAACCGGCTCCATTCTGATGACTGCCCTGGGTTTTTTTGTCGTCACATGGCTGCTGTGAGCGTGTGGCTGATGACGGATAAAAATGCCCCTGCCTGCGGCAGCTTTACAGGGCTTTACCTCTTCCGCCTGAAGCGGGCCGGACGTTATGATAAAATTAACGTCACGCTAATTCGTTAATTTATCAGCAATTAATTATCGTATTTTTTATATCTTCAGCGTAGCTCAGCCGGCTTATCCTCTGATAACCAGCGGTTGTATATCAGGGGAAGGCCTGTTTTTTTTGAATAAAGGGAGGGAGTGTGTCAGAAATCCCAGACAGAAATAAAAAGAGGATGTCAGAAGTGCCATCTGCATTTTTCAGCTCGCCCGCAGCCGGCGGCATCGTGCTCATCATCGCCTCAGCAGCCGCTATCATCGTGGCTAACTCTCCGCTCAGGGAGGGATATGAGGTATTCCTGAAATACAACGCCGCCGGCCTCTCCGTTGAGCACTGGATAAACGACGCCCTGATGGCCGTGTTCTTCATGATGGTCGGCCTGGAAATCAAGCGCGAGCTTCTCACCGGTCAGCTTGCCACCTGGGGCCAGCGCGCGCTGCCGGGATTTGCCGCGCTGGGCGGGATGGCCGTGCCTGCGGCCATTTACGTATGGTTTAATGCGGGCAGCGATGAAACCCTCGCTGGCTGGGCAATTCCTGCCGCCACGGACATTGCCTTTGCGCTCGGGGTACTGGCACTGCTGGGCAGTCGCGTACCTGCCTCGCTGAAAATTTTCCTGTCGGCGCTGGCTATTCTGGACGACATGGGCGCAGTGGCTATTATTGCGCTCTTCTATACCAGTAATATTTCGTTTCTGATGCTGGCCGGTGCGGCGGTCACGGTTGCTCTGCTGTTTATCATGAACCGTGCCGGGATTACCCGGCTGTTTCCCTATCTGCTGGCGGGGGGCGTGCTGTGGTTTTTCATGCTTCAGTCCGGGGTGCACGCCACCATCGCGGGTATCCTGCTGGCGCTCTTTATCCCGCTGCGGGTAACCGATCCGGATAAACAATCCCCTCTTGCCCGGCTGGAGCACGGCATCAATCCGTGGGTGACGTTTCTGATACTGCCGCTGTTTGGCTTCGCAAATGCGGGGGTCGCGCTCTCCGGTATGACGGCTGATGACCTGATGTCGCCGGTACCGGTCGGCGTTGCGCTGGGCCTGTTTGTTGGCAAGCAGGCGGGCATTTTCGGCCTGTCGCTGCTGGCCGTCAGCCTGGGCCTGGCAAAACGGCCTGAAAAAAGTACCTGGCTGCAGGTTTACGGCGTATCGGTCCTGTGCGGAATAGGGTTTACCATGAGCCTGTTTATCGGCAACCTGGCGTTTGCAGAAAGCCCCCTGTTGGTGGACGAGGTCAAGGTGGGGGTACTTGCCGGCTCTGTACTGGCAGCACTGGCGGGTATGCTGATACTGCGCTTTTCTCCTTCGCATCCTTCCCGGTAACGCATTCGGGTCCGGAAAATCCCCGTGATGACGGGGATTTTTATTTCCCTGCAAACTTATTAATCAACAGGGCCACCTTCATTACCGTCGGCATTTATTCAGGTGCTTATCATCACACTGGTGCCCGCATTTATAGTTTGCCGAAAAAATTCGCACCGTTAATCATGCAGGTACAAACAAAAAGCAGTCTTTTTGTCAATCATGGCAACTTTTCCTGGCCGCCCCCGGTTATGTCGGTTCTCTCGCCTGTTATTAATGTAGCGGGTAATGTCCCATTTCAAAAAGGGGAAAGGGAGAGGCATGCTGATGTCTAAAATCAGAATGCCCCCGGAGTTCTGTTTATGGATGAGAACCTACAGCTGCTTGTGTCCTGCCAGAATTTTCAGGCCAATGATACCCGCCAGAATCAGTCCGAAACAGGCAATGCGTAACAGGCCCTTATCTTCATTTAAGTAAATTATTCCGTACGCTGCTGTCCCTAAAGCACCAATCCCGACCCAGACCGCATAAGCGGTTCCTACAGGAATAGTCCGTGTTGCCAGGGACAAAAAGTACATGCTCACACCGATAAATGTCAGGCAAAAAATACTGGGGTAGATCCGGGTAAATCCCTCAGTCCGGAGCATTGACGCGGCATAAAAGACTTCGGCTATGCCGGCAATCACCAGATACATCCATCCATTCATAAAACTCCTTTAACGGCTCATCAAAACCAGCAATATTGTGGGCAATGTTAACTCTGTTTTTAAGCAGGGGATCATCAGCATCAACCGCGAAACCCTTTCCGGCACAGGAAAAAATCGCTGCCTGCGTCGGGTTAACTGCCTGGGCCCAGTTTTTTTAACCTGAAATAGGTGGCCCTGGATATGCCGGTTTTCTCCATCACCAGTTTAATGGGCGTTTCGTGCCGGATAAGCTCCAGTGCGGCGGCCGATTTGTGATGAGGTTTCCGTCCAAACCTGACGCCTGCCGCCATGGCGATGACCCGGCCTTCGTTTGTGCGCTCCAGGATCCGCTCCCGCTCAGCTTCAGCAACGGCAGCAAGGATCTGAATGACCATTTTACCCATCGTGCCTTCAGTACTCAGTCCATTCTCCAGAAACCGGATGGCTATTCCCTTTTTATAGCAGGCATCAACAATGTGGATCATATCCGCTGTGTTGCGGCCAAGCCGGTCCATTTTGGTACACATGATAATGTCATCTTTTTCGGCACGGGCAAGCAGCCGTTGTAACCCTTCACGTTCGTCCGTGGCGCCCGACATCATGTCAGTAAAAATCCGGTCATCTCTGACGCCTGAAGATTTCAGCTCCATGATCTGCGCCGTCAGTTTCTGATGGCTCGTTGATACCCTTGCATATCCCAGTAATGCCATATTGGTCTCACAAATCGATACTGATACTGCGTAGTATCATAAAGCATAAAACACGATTTTTGATACTCATGTAAGCACGCACTTTAAAAGGTCTCAAAACTTATAATATCTGAGACTATCAAAATTTGAGCAGAGCGATACCCTTACGAAAGGATGCGGGATGAGTGACGGTTTTCTGACCAGTGAACAGACCGAAAACTACGGACGGTATGCCGCCGAGCCTAACGAGGTTCAGCTGGCCCGGTATTTTCATCTTGATGAACGCGATCTTGTTTTTATTAATCAGCGCCGGGGGAAACATAACCGATTTGGGATTGCCCTTCAGCTAACCACGGCCCGTTTTCTGGGAACCTTCCAGACCGATCCCTTGCAAATACCTCCCGGCGTCCGAAATTACGTTGCATTACAGCTGAACATTCATCGCCCTGAGATCATGGCCCGATACGCCCAGAGAGAGAATACCCGTTGGGAGCATCAAAGGCTGATCAGGCAACACTCTGACTACCATGATTTTGGCGATTTCCCCTGGTCGTTCAGACTGAAACGTCTGCTTTATATCCGCACATGGCTCAGTAACGAGCGCCCCGGTCTGATGTTCGATTTTGCCACGGCATGGTTGCTCCAGAATAAAGTATTGTTGCCCGCAGCCTCAGCGCTGACGAGGCTCATTGGCGAAATTCGTGAGCGGGCAAGCAGGCGTTTGTGGCGCAGACTGGCTGCATTACCTGACAGCTGGCAGACTGAGCAACTGGCCGGTCTGCTTGTCATACCGGAAGGACAGCGGGTTTCCGTGATGGAGCAGATACGAAAAGGGCCCGTCAACGTCAGTGGTCCGGCCTTTACTGACGCACTTCAGCGCTACACACGCCTGCGCAGCCTGGAGTTTTCCCGGCTGAATTTTGCCGGGCTGCCTGCAATTCAACTCCGCAACCTGGCTCGTTATGCTGGCATGGCTTCGGTAAAATATATCGCCAGAATGCCGGAGGAACGGCGGCTGGCCATCCTGACCGCGTTTGTTAAAGCACAGGAAATTTTGGCACTCGATGAGGCTGTCGATGTTCTGGATCTGCTGATCCTCAATATCACGCGTTCAGCGAAGCAAACCGGGCAGAAAAAACGGCTCAGAACGCTCAAAGATCTTGATCGCGCGGCGCTACTTCTGGCACATGCATGTACGCTTTTACTGGATGATAAAATGGATGACGCAGCGCTGCGTCAGACTATTTTCAGCCACGTACCAAAGAACCGGCTGGCGGAATCCGTAGGTAAAGTCAATGAGCTTGCCCGCCCGCAGGACACAAATTTCCAGGATGAAATGGTCGAGCAATATGGACGGGTTAAGCGCTTTCTGCCAGCGATGCTGCGTGATTTACATTTTCAGTCTGCCCCTGCCGGCGAAAATACGCTATCGGCCATACATTACCTGGCCGAACTGAGTGGTTCGAAAAAACGCCTCCTGGAGAATGCGCCTGAGCAGATCATTACAGGTCCCTGGAAACGTCTGGTGTACGACTCCGAAGGCCGGATACAGCGTGCAGGATACTCATTGTGCCTGCTGGAACGCCTTCAGGATTCGCTGCGTCGCCGCGATATCTGGCTGGAGAACAGCGATCGCTGGGGCGATCCGCGTCAGAAGTTTCTTCAGGGGAAAGAATGGCAGGCTCAGCGGATCGCCGTATGCCGGGCGCTTGGACACCCCACCGATGGTGGAAATGCCGTTAAACAGCTGGCAACCGAACTGGACGAAACCTGGAAAACGGTGGCCTCACGCTTTGAGCTGAATGCTGCCGTGAGCATCTGTCATCAGGGTAAATATCCGTCCCTGACCATCAGCAGTCTGGAAAAACTGGAAGAACCGCAGCCGCTGATTCTTCTGAACAGCCGCGTCAGGCAGCTGGTCCCCCCTGTTGATCTGACAGAGCTGCTGCTTGAAATTGACGCCCGGACTGGTTTTACCCGCGAATTCACTCATGTGAGTGAGTCTGAAGCCCGTGCTCAGGATCTTAACATCAGCCTGTGTGCCGTACTGCTCGCTGAAGCCTGCAATATCGGACATGAACCGCTGATCAAACACAGTATTCCGGCACTGACCCGCCACCGTCTGAGCTGGGTAAAACAAAACTACATTCGGGCTGAAACGCTGGTCAGCGCTAATGCCCGGTTGGTCGATTTTCAGTCCACGCTGGAACTGTCTGAGCGCTGGGGCGGCGGAGAAGTGGCTTCTGCAGATGGGATGCGCTTTGTCACTCCTGTAAAAACGCTGAACTCTGGCCCTAACAGAAAATACTTTGGCTCAGGGCGTGGGATCACCTGGTACAATTTTGTTTCTGACCAGTATTCCGGCTTTCACGGCATCGTTATCCCCGGTACGTTGCGTGACTCTATCTTTGTGCTGGAAGGGCTTCTGGAGCAGCAGACGGGGCTGAATCCGGTGGAGATTATGACGGACACTGGAGGGTCCAGCGACATTATCTTTGGCCTGTTCTGGCTGCTGGGCTACCAGTTTTCGCCCCGCCTGGCAGATGCCGGTGAGGCGGTATTTTGGCGTGCAGATAAAAATGCGAACTACGGGGTACTGGATGAGCTGGCGCGGGGATGCGTTGAACTGTCAAAGATAGAAACCCAATGGGATGAAATGATGAGGGTTTCCGGTTCTCTGAAGCTGGGTACAGTCCACGCCTCAGAACTTGTGGGCTCGCTTTTAAAAAGTTCCCGTCCGTCAGGGCTGGCGCAGGCGATTATGGAGGTGGGACGGGTCAACAAGACGCTGTACCTCCTCAACTACATTGATGATGAAGAATATCGTCGCAGGATACTGACTCAGCTTAACCGGGGAGAAGGCCGTCACGCCGTGGCAAGGGCGATCTGTTACGGCCAACGTGGTGAGATTAGAAAACGTTACCGTGAGGGGCAGGAGGATCAACTGGGTGCGCTGGGGCTTGTCACTAACGCAGTTGTATTGTGGAACACGCTTTATATGCAGGAAGCGCTATCACATTTGCGCAGCGCTGGTGAGATCCCGGAAGACGAGCATATCTCACGCCTGTCGCCACTGATGTACGGTCATATCAACATGCTGGGACATTATACGTTCACGCTGCCGGAAAATATTCTGAAGGGAGAGTTGAGGCCATTAAATTTCAATTCAAACAATGAATTATTGCCTTAACGTGGTTTTTTACACGATTGAACCTCGAACCCCGGTATAGATTATTCTCCGCGCAGTTGGCGGCGTTTTGGTCAATGTGTGCACTCTGGAAGCCAGGAACGGGATACACCACATCGGTATTCATCCGCGTGCTGTAACAGATAGCGCACCGCGCCGCGCTTTTGTCCATTATCTTAGCCTGAACTTTGTCAGGAATTGCTTTTCTGTTGGTCATTTAGGGCTTTGTTGAATAAATAAGATTTCGTGCGAACGACCCTGTAGCTGGCTGGATTTTCAGGCAATACGCACGCTTTCTGGCATCCCAGCCTTTGTCATCCTGTTCAACGCACGCACCATGGCCATAGCTTCCGCTACCTGACCATCGTAGTCACGCAGCGTCAGTGAATCTCCCAACAACTGCTTCATTCTGTACATTGCCGTTTCCGCTATCGAGCGACGGTTATATTCCGTTGTCCATTTCCACCGTGCATTGCTTCCGCTCAGCCGCTGATTAGCAACGGCACGGTTGCGGTCTGCGTACTCACCGGGCCAGTAACCTGCTCCTTTTCGGGGAGGAATAAGCGCGCTGATTTTTTTGCGGCGCAGTTCATCGTGACAGAGCCGGGTATCGTAAGCCCCGTCTGCCGCGGCTGCCCTGATTTTTCTGTGAGTCTGCCGGATAAGGCCCGGGAAGGCTTCTGAGTCCGTGACGTTATTCAGCGACAGGTCTGCACAGACAACTTCATGTGTGTTGCTGTCAACAGCAAGATGCAACTTTCGCCAGATACGACGGCGCTCTTTGCCGTGCTTTCTGACTTTCCATTCGCCTTCACCAAAGACCTTCAGCCCGGTGGAATCAATCACCAGGTGTGCGATTTCACCCCGGGTGGACGTTTTGAAACTGACATTAACCGACTTTGCCCGCTTACTGACACTGGTGTAATCCGGGCAGCGCAACGGAACGTTCATCAGGGCAAAAATGGAATCAATAAAACCCTGCGCAGCCCGCAGGGTCAGCCGGAATACGCGTTTAATCACCAGAACGGTGGTGATGGCGAGATCAGAATAGCGCTGGGGCCTTCCTCGTGATGAAGGCGTTGCCGACTCATACCAGGCCTGAATGGCCTCATCATCCAGCCAGAAAGTGAGGGAGCCACGGTTGATGAGAGCTTTGTTGTAGGTGGACCAGTTGGTGATTCTGAACTTTTGCTTTGCCACGGAATGGTCTGTGTTGTCGGGAGGATGCGTGATCTGATCCTTCAACTCAGCAAAAGTTCGATTTATTCAACAAAGCCATTTTTCGCATCAAAAACAACTTGTCTTGTTTTATAGTCTTCTAATACACGCTTCCAAAAATCTGATTTTCCACCATTGGTACCTATAATATCTCGTCTCTGAACCGCGTTACCGTTTGGATGCGGTTTTATATCTGTCAGGTGGGATGCAAATACAATTCTTAGTGCGTCTAAGCACCATTGCTCAAATTCATTAGCCCCTTCATTTCCTGTCGGTATTTGATCCAGATGAGTGGTTATTTGACCTATTGTTTTATTTCTAATGGCTGAATTATCGGAAACAACATTGATATCATATTCGTCATTTATTTCCTCAGCTTCCTCTGGAGCAAGAGCGTTGCGATTTAAATTCAAACCAAGCCAATAACATGGATGAATTAATAGTTTTTCACTGCTTTCAAAACCTTTATCTGGGGTTCGTCCATCATGGCAAAATGAATAAGATGAAGTGTTTTTATCACGTATACCCACAAATCCTACGCTATACAAACTTTGGAGGATTCCACTAGCTTTTAGTAATTGTATTTCAGAGATTATTTTGGGGTCTTCATTTTCTTCTATTGATTCGAAAGATGCTTCTATTTTTTTTAAGCAAGTGTAGACTGTTAATTCAGGTTCAATACTACGGAATGCGCTAGTTATAACTTGTATTGAAGGAAAGATCTTCTGGTACTCCTTCCAAAGGTCTTCAAGCCTGGCCATGGAAATTGACTTGGCTGCATATTCTAGATCAGTGTTAATAATGGTTTCTCGACTCTCTCTAAATGCGGAGAAAAAAGCTTCATTTAACAATGACAGTAAATCTCTGGGGCGGTAAAGGGTAAATTGCAAGCATCGTTTAAAACCACTCCTTCCTTTGAGGTCATCGGCTGTACACCTATCCCAAACCCGTTGATCTTTCTCAATATCTAGATTAAATGCCACTTTCATTCTTTTAGCCGATAGCATTAAGAGTTGTGCCCAATCCCAATGCAGCCTTATGACTTGCCCCTCTATATTTCTTGAGTAGTCAGGATCTTCCTTTGATAGCGATCTAAATATATTATCTCTTAAAAAAATGATTGGGCGAATGCATTTTGCTTTTTGATTTAATTCAATTGAGGCATATGCCAGACCAGCTATGATTCCGATTCCTATATTATCCGGTTCATATGCTTCATCTAGCTTATCCATCAATATGACAATTTTCCTGTCTGAGCGCTCAAGAAGTGAAACTATATTGCCTTCGATTTCTGAAATATTCAAATTAAATTGAAGGTCACCAATTGATTCTTCAGGATTGTTTTCATCTAAATATTCTTTTGCTACAATCCTACACTTTCTTAAAATATCACCTTGTGCAGCATTCCATTTCTTTAAATGCTCATTCAACAATGTTTCTGTCGAAATTTGAGATGATAATTTATAATGAGAAGATATATATGATGCTATCTCCATTAACATAGCATATCGCCATAATAACCTTGTGGCTGCCCTGGCTAAATTGAATGAGCCTGTAAATGGCTTCAACATTGATCTAAAGCCAATTATTTGAGTGTCGTCTGGTGAAAAACTTAGGATTAATATTTTTTTATCTTTCTTCCAATGCTCATTTAGCTGAATGAATAAAGCACTTTTACCAGTCCCTCGTCTGCCTACAACAATAGTTCGGTCATCTGTTTCAATTAAAGTTCTAAAGTCAGCAGTTTCGATGAAAGCACTGCTCAACATTTTCTTATCATTTTCTGCTGTTGTATCGCCAAACGGATTAGACTTTGAAGTAATATTAAATTCCATATTCAACCTTTTATATTAGTTGCTTTCATTTATTACTTTATATACTGTTGAACGAGCAATATTCATTGTTTTTGATATGTGTGAGGCTCCTAAACCTTGTTTCCACATATTTAATATCGCACCTCTGTTTATTTTTCTTTTTCTACCGAACACAACTCCCTTTGCCATTGCTTCTTGGCGACCTTCATTTGTTCGTTCTAATATTCTTTGACGTTCGGCTTGAGCTACAGCAGATAGAATAGTGACCACCATTTTTCCCATGTCACCATCAGTACTGATTCCGTCATCGATAAACCGGACAGCTACGCCCTGAGCGTCGAATGCTTTAATTAACTGGATCATATCGGCAGTGTCACGGCCAAGACGGTCGAGCTTCTTCACCAGAATGGCGTCACCATCCTCCACCTTCATGCGCAGCAGATCAAGCCCCGGACGATCAACTGAACTGCCGGATGCCTTATCAGTAAAGATACGATTTGCTTTCACACCTGCTTCTTTGAGCGCCCTGATCTGAATATCGAGCGACTGCTGACTAGTTGATACCCGTGCGTAACCAAAAAGGCGCATAAAAATGTATCCTAAATCAAATATCGGACAACAGGTGTCTGTTATAACAAAAAATCTATTTAATAGACACATAAACAACACCATTTTAGTATGTCCGATAATTTATAATATTTCGGACGGTTGCGAAATTGTTAATTTATGACCATCAGGCAGGGAGGCCGATATGCCCGTCGATTTTCTGACCACGGAGCAGGAACTGAATTATGGTCGCTATGTTGCAGAACCCAATGACGTGCAGCTGGCGCGCTATTTTCATCTTGATGAGCGGGATCTTGCCTTCATTAACCAGCGACTGGGAAGGCATAACCGGCTGGGAATTGCGCTTCAGCTCACCACCGCCCGTTTTCTGGGCTCTTTTCTGACAGATTTAACCCGGGTTCTGCCGGGTGTTCAGCATTTTGTCGCGGTACAGCTTAACATCCGCCGTCCGGAAGTCCTTTCCCGCTACGCAGAACGGGATACTACCCTCAGAGAGCATACTGCGCTGATTAAGGAATATTACGGTTACCATGAATTTGGCGATTTCCCCTGGTCTTTCCGCCTGAAGCGCCTGCTGTATACCCGCGCATGGCTCAGTAATGAGCGACCCGGCCTGATGTTTGATTTTGCCACCGCGTGGCTGCTTCAGAATAAGGTCCTGCTGCCCGGAGCAACCACACTTGTGCGTCTCGTCAGTGAAGTACGCGAACGGGCAAATCAGCGACTGTGGAAGAAACTGGCCGCGTTGCCGGACAGCTGGCAGACCGCCCGCGTGACGGAGCTGCTGGACATTCCTGAGGGGCAGCGTATTTCACCGCTGGAGCAACTGAAAAAGGGACCTGTCACCGTCAGCGGCCCGGCATTTACCGAAGCGCTGGAGCGGTATATCCGGCTGCGAAACCTGGAGTTTTCCCGACTGAATTTTACCGGTCTGCCTGCTATACAACTGCGTAATCTGGCCCGTTACGCAGGCATGCCGTCGGTAAAATATATCGCTTGAATGCCACAGCAGAGAAAACTGGCCGTACTCACCGCATTCGTTAAAGCACAGGAGACTGCGGCGCTGGATGAAGCCGTTGATGTGCTCGATATGCTGATACTGGATATCACTCGTGCGGCGAAGAAAACGGGGCAGAAAAAGCGACTCAGGACGCTTAAAGATCTTGACCGTGCTGCGCTACTACTGGCGCGGGCATGTTCATTGTTGCTGGATGAGCAGGCTGACGATGCTGAACTGAGGGAGACAATATTCAACAGCATACCGAAAAGCAGGCTGGCAGAATCCGTCAGTAAGGTAAATGAGCTGGCCCGGCCTCAGAACAACAATTTCCATGACGAAATGGTGGAGCAGTACGGGCGGGTAAAGCGTTTTCTTCCGGCGGTATTGCGCGACCTGCATTTCCAGGCGGCGCCAGCCGGAGAACATACGCTGTCCGCTATTCATTATCTCACCGAACTGAACGGCTCGAAACAGCGCATCCTGGACGATGCGCCTGAACATATTATTACCGGCCCCTGGAAACGTCTGGTATACGATGCGGAGGGCCGGATACAGCGTGCCGGTTACTCTCTTTGTCTGCTGGAGCGCCTTCAGGATGCACTACGTCGACGGGACATCTGGCTCGAAAACAGCGATCGCTGGGGAAATCCCCGCGAGAAGCTGTTGCAGGGGGAAGAATGGCAGGCTCAGCGGGTCCCCGTTTGCCGGGCGCTGGGACATCCCACTGATGGACATAAAGGCGTGCAACAGCTGGCGGTCCAGCTGGATGAAACCTGGAAAGCCGTCGCATCCCGCTTTGAAGGAAATGCGGAGGTTCATATTTGCTATGACGGTAAACATCCTTCCCTGACTATCAGCAGCCTGGAGAAACTGGAGGAGCCACCATCGTTGCATCGTCTCAACAGTCGGGTAAGGCAGCTACTCCCGCCAGTAGATTTGACGGAACTGTTGCTTGAAATAGATGCCAGAACGGGATTTACACGTGAGTTTACGCATGTCAGTGAATCCGGGGCCCGGGCGCAGGATCTGCACATCAGCCTGTGGGCGGTCCTGATGGCAGAGGCCTGCAATATCGGACTGGAACCGCTGATAAAGCACAACATACCGGCGCTGACGCGCCACCGGCTCAGTTGGGTGAAACAGAATTACCTCCGGGCGGAAACGCTGGTCAGCGCCAATGCCCGTCTGGTTGATTTTCAGTCCACACTGGAGCTTGCTGGCCGCTGGGGTGGTGGCGAAGTGGCCTCAGCTGACGGCATGCGCTTTGTCACGCCGGTGAAAAACGTCAATTCAGGGCCTAACAGAAAATATTTTGGTTCCGGACGTGGTATCACCTGGTACAACTTCGTCTCTGATCAGTACTCTGGATTCCACGGCATTGTTGTCCCCGGCACATTACGAGATTCCATTTTTGTGCTGGAAGGCCTTCTGGAGCAGCAGACAGGGCTGAATCCGGTTGAGATCATGACGGACACAGCCGGTACCAGCGACATTATTTTTGGCCTCTTCTGGCTGCTGGGATACCAGTTTTCCCCCCGGCTTGCCGATGCCGGTGAAGCGGTATTCTGGCGGGTGGATAAATCGGCAAATTACGGTGCACTGGACGAACTGGCACGTGGTTGTGCCGATCTGTCGAAAGCCGAGGATCAGTGGGATGAGATGATGCGAACCGCCGGTTCGCTGAAACTGGGCACCATTCATGCTTCAGAACTCATTCGCTCTTTGCTGAAAAGCTCGCGTCCATCAGGACTGGCACAGGCGATCATGGAAGTGGGGCGCGTCAACAAGACGCTGTACCTTCTAAATTATATTGATGATGAAGATTATCGTCGGCGGATCCTGACGCAGTTAAACCGGGGAGAAGGCCGCCATGCTGTGGCGAGGGCGATCTGCTACGGGCAGCGCGGTGAGATCAGAAAGCGCTATCGTGAAGGTCAGGAAGATCAACTGGGTGCTCTGGGCCTGGCCACTAACGCAGTGGTGCTGTGGAACACACTTTATATGCAGGAAGCCCTGAGCTGGATGCGCAGTAATGGAGAGGAAACCGGTGGTGAAGATATCGCCAGGTTATCCCCACTGATGCACGGACATATCAATATGCTGGGGCATTATACGTTCACGCTACCGGAGGATATTTTGAAGGGGGGAACTGAGAGCATTAAATTTCAATTTAAACAATGAATTACCTTCTTAGCGTACGTTTTCGTTCCATTGGCCCTCAAACCCCTGGTACAGTCAGTGAACCAACGTAAATCACATATCCACCTTTTCCACCCATATCTTTTGCAAGTTCATCTATATTGGCCTGAGCATATTTTTCGCTATCAATAGTTTCCACATCCCATTGAGCTATCTGCTTATCAGGGGACTCATGAGACAACACAACAATACCTTTATCCCGGGCTTTTTTTAATACAGGCTCCAGAACCGTTGCATCATTTGGTACAACGATAATTGCATTAACATTTTTAGCAATAAGGTCCTCAATGACTTTAACTTGTTGAGCCGGATCCGGGGTTGCTGGCCCTGTCTGATAGGCATTAACATTGAGTTTATCGGCAGCTTCCTTTACGCCAACCCCCATCCGGTTAAACCATGGGATACCATTGACTTTTGCAACCAAGGCAATTTCATATTTCTCTGCTGCGAATACTGAACCGGAAAAAATATATGCTGAAGACATAGCTACGCTAAGCAATGCAATTTTAAGTTTCATATTTTTGCCTTTCTGAACTGTAGGGGGTGGATGTCATGGAAAGATTACCGGTAAAGGGAATAGCTCAGGAAGTCAGGATTACGTAATTGTGAGTTATGCACATTAATGTTAAAATTCATGATTTTTTATGTTGATTTTGTGTTAAATCATGAGGGATTGATGGGGGAAGACAAAATAAAATGTTAATTAATGGTGGTTTTAAATCATATTATTTAACCATTTGATAACATTTCAGGGGTTTTAGGTGATGCCCGAATACAGCGAATTTAAGTCATAAAATTAATTTTTTATTTCGCATGTCTCATTAGTAATTTTTATCACCATAGATAAGTCTGCTGACCGGGGAACCAGCATGCGGAAAAAAGATATGTGATTTGCAGGGGTATACACCGATACGTGCATCAGCGACTGACAACGTCTCTTACTGGTAATGAGGAGCAGGGTGGAAAAATACTTTTTCTGCAAAGTCGTGAACCCCATCTGGGGGTGTTATCTGCCTTCACAGAGATGTTGCCGGAACACAATAATGAACAGGCCGGATTATGCTATCCGGCCTGTTGTGTCAACTTGGTGATTTTTCGACAAATAGATTGAGATGGTAGCGGTAGCTGTCGAGGAACCGGGATTTACATGCATCATTCATACTGCCGGTGACCTGTTCAACGTCCACTTTCCGCCCTTGTGAGTTCATCTGGGCCAGACTTAATGCAATAAAATCAAAATCTTTTGGATGAAACTTTTCTACGTGGTGTATTGCCTGCATATTCCTCCCTTTTAATCGCCATGAAGAGTAAGGTTTATGCTCTGCTATTTTCAGTATGGCCCAGCCTCTCGATATTCTCCTGCAGAGTCGCGAAAACTGTGAGGCCAGCCGCAGATTTTGTACTTTAGGGCGTTTCCTGCCGCCGCAATCCGCCTGTCAGGCCGTCTGGTGGAGGTAAATGCTGCCATGAAGTTGCAACCCAGAATGATTGAGCTGTCATCAGGCGTATGTTTTATTTTTTTATGGCTTTGTTGAATAAATCAGATTTCGGGTAAGTCTCCCCCGTAGCGGGTTGTGTTTTCAGGCAATACGCACGCTTTCAGGCATACCTGCTTTCGTCATTTTGTTCAGCGCTCGTACCAGGGCCATAGCCTCCGCAACCTGACCATCGTAGTCACGCAGCGTCAGTGAACCCCCGAACAGCTGTTTTACCCGGTACATCGCCGTTTCCGCTATCGAGCGACGGTTGTAATCTGTTGTCCATTTCCACCGCGCATTACTCCCGGTCATTCGCTGATTAGCCACTGCACGGTTACGGTCTGCATATTCACCGGGCCAGTAACCCGCACCTTTTCGGGGAGGGATAAGCGCGCTGATTTTCTTACGCCGCAGTTCATCGTGACAGAGCCGGGTGTCGTAAGCGCCGTCTGCCGATGCTGCCCTGATTTTTCTGTGAGTCTGCCGGATAAGACCCGGGAAGGCTTCTGAGTCCGTCACATTGTTCAGCGACAGGTCAGCGCAGATGATTTCATGTGTTTTACTGTCAACGGCGAGATGCAGCTTACGCCAGATACGGCGGCGTTCCTGGCCATGCTTTTTGACTTTCCACTCGCCTTCACCGAAGACCTTCAGCCCGGTGGAATCAATTACCAGGTGTGCGATTTCACCCCGGGTGGGCGTTTTGAAACTGACATTAACCGACTTTGCCCGCCTGCTGACACAGCTGTAATCCGGGCAGCGTAGCGGAACGTTCATCAGAGAAAAAATGGAATCAATAAAGCCCTGCGCAGCGCGCAGGGTCAGCCTGAATACGCGTTTAATGACCAGCACAGTCGTGATGGCAAGGTCAGAATAGCGCTGAGGTCTGCCTCGTGAAGAAGGTGTTGCTGACTCATACCAGGCCTGAATAGCTTCATCATCCAGCCAGAAAGTTATGGAGCCACGGTTGATGAGGGCTTTATTGTAGGTGGGCCAGTTGGTGATTTTGAACTTTTGCTTTGCCACGGAACGGTCTGCGTTGTCGGGAAGATACGTGATCTGATCCTTCAACTCAGCAAAAGTTCGATTTATTCAACAAAGCCTTTTTTTATATACGATCTGACGAATTCAGCAGAAGGAAACTCATCATTCGTGACGAAATAAAAATTAGTTTCCCCATTAATATAGAAATGAGTGTTTACTCACAGAAAGAAAATCAGGAGTAATTATTCTGAAGACAGATAATATAGAAGTCGTACAGCGCATTTAACTCACTTCTCAGGAGGTTAATCACTCTCTATTTGTGGACAACCGACATGTCTTAAGGCTCTGGAATAACGTGTTGATATTTCGATGCGTAGCATGCAGCGGAATATTACCGGATCAATAAAGCAGGAAGAGGCGTTTTAATTCTTTCCGCAGGATGATAGTAGGGTGACTGCCATGTCTGATTATAATGAAAAAAGTGCGATCTCCGCACTTCTCGCAGGTCATTGTTCCGATCCATTTTCCGTGCTTGGCATGCACTCAACCGATGCGGGTCTGGAAGTGCGCGCATTATTACCCGATGCCACCGATGTATGGGTGATTGAACCGAAAACCGGGCGCAAAGTCGGTAAACTCGAATGCCTCGACACACGCGGGTTCTTTAGCGGCGTTCTGCCGCGCCGGAAAAATCCTTTTCGTTACCAGCTGGCCGTCACCTGGCACGGTCAGCAAAACCTGATTGACGACCCCTATCGCTTTGGCCCGCTGCTGCAGGAGCTTGATGCCTGGCTGCTCGCTGAAGGGACTCATCTGCGGCCCTACGAGACGCTGGGAGCCCATGCCGACACCATGGACGGCGTCACCGGGACGCGTTTTTCCGTCTGGGCGCCGAACGCCCGTCGTGTGTCGGTGGTCGGACAGTTCAACTACTGGGACGGCCGCCGCCACCCGATGCGTCTGCGCAAAGAGTCCGGCATCTGGGAGCTGTTTGTCCCCGGCGCGCATAACGGCCAGCTGTATAAGTTCGAGCTGATTGACGCCCACGGCCACCTGCGGGTGAAATCCGACCCGTATGCCTTTGAGGCACAGATGCGCCCGGAAAGCGCGTCGCTTATCTGCGGCATGCCGGAAAAGGTCGAACAGCCACAGTCCCGTCAGCAGGCCAACCAGTTTGATGCACCGATTTCGATTTATGAAGTGCACCTTGGCTCGTGGCGCCGCCACGCCGATAACCATTTCTGGCTCAGCTACCGCGAGCTGGCGGACCAGCTGGTGCCTTACGCGAAGTGGATGGGCTTCACCCATCTGGAGCTGCTGCCGGTAAACGAACATCCGTTCGACGGCAGCTGGGGCTATCAGCCCACCGGGCTGTACGCGCCGACCCGCCGTTTTGGTACCCGTGAAGACTTCCGCTACTTCCTGAATGCTGCCCATGCCGCGGGTCTGAACGTGATCCTCGACTGGGTGCCGGGCCACTTCCCGTCGGATGACTTTGCGCTGGCATCGTTCGACGGCACCGCGTTGTATGAACACAGCGACCCGCGAGAAGGTTATCACCAGGACTGGAATACGCTGATCTACAACTACGGTCGCCGTGAAGTCAGCAACTTTCTGGTCGGGAACGCGCTGTACTGGATTGAACGCTTCGGGATCGACGCCCTGCGCGTGGATGCGGTTGCGTCAATGATCTACCGCGACTACAGCCGCAAAGAGGGGGAGTGGGTGCCCAATGAGTACGGCGGCCGGGAAAACCTCGAAGCGATTGAATTTCTGCGCAATACCAACCGTGTGCTCGGTGAGCAGACGCCGGGAGCGGTCACGATGGCGGAGGAGTCCACCGACTTCGCCGGGGTTACACGACCGTCTTCGACGGGCGGTCTTGGCTTCTGGTTCAAATGGAACCTCGGCTGGATGCATGACACCCTCGACTATATGCAGCTCGATCCCATCTATCGTCGTTATCATCACGACAAGATGACCTTCGGGATGCTCTACAACTACACCGAAAACTTCGTGTTGCCGCTGTCACACGATGAAGTGGTTCACGGCAAAAAATCGATTCTTGACCGGATGCCTGGCGATGCCTGGCAGAAGTTCGCCAACCTGCGCGCCTACTACGGCTGGCTGTTTGCCTTCCCCGGTAAAAAGCTGCTGTTTATGGGCAACGAGTTTGCCCAGGGGCGGGAGTGGAACCACGACGCCAGCCTCGACTGGCATCTGCTGGAAGGGGGCGACAACTGGCATCACGGGGTGCAGCGTCTGGTGCGCGATCTGAACCATACCTATCGCCACCATAAGGCACTGCACGAACTGGATTTTGACCCCTACGGCTTTGAATGGCTTGTTGTGGATGACCATGAACGGTCGGTGTTTATCTTTGTCCGTCGCGATAAAGCCGGGAACGAGATAATCGTGGCGAGCAACTTCACGCCAGTACCGCGTCACGGCTATCGCTTCGGGATTAACCAGCCGGGGCGCTGGCGTGAAGAGCTGAACACCGACTCGATGCACTACCACGGGAGCAACACCGGCAACGGCGGCTGCGTGGCAAGCGAGGCGATCGCCAGCCACGGTCGGGAGCATTCGCTGTCGGTGACTCTGCCGCCGCTGGCGACAATCTGGCTGGTACGGGAATCTGCAGGGCAATAAAACGCGCAGCTGATTTATTGCAGCTGACTTATTACCGGAGGTGATCACTTCTGAATTATTTTGCAGAAGAGTGAGGCTTTTTCTTCATTATTTTCTTTTATGGCTTTTATTTAATAGCAGGACATTATTATGAGTAAACTTGAATATACTGACAACTTAATGCTGTCGCGCCAGTTACCGCTTAAATCCGTGGCCCTGATCCTCGCCGGCGGACGTGGCACACGATTAAAAGACCTGACCACTATTCGCGCAAAACCTGCGGTGCATTTCGGCGGTAAATTCAGAATTATTGATTTTGCTTTATCGAATTGTATTAACTCCGGAATAAGACGTATCGGGGTCATTACACAATATCAGTCCCATTCACTGGTGCAGCATATTCAACGCGGCTGGGCATTCTTTAACGAAGAAATGAATGAGTTCGTGGATTTATTACCGGCGCAGCAGCGGGTGCATGGTGAGAACTGGTATCGGGGGACGGCGGATGCCGTGACCCAGAATCTGGATATTATCCGCCGCTATGATGCGGAATATGTCGTTATTCTGGCCGGGGACCATATCTATAAACAAGATTATTCGCGGATGCTGCTCGATCACGTTGAAAAAGGGGCGCGCTGTACCGTGGCCTGCCTGCCGGTCCCGGTTGAAGAGGCAAGCGCTTTTGGCGTCATGGCCGTGGATGAGAATGACAAAATCATTGAATTTGTTGAAAAACCGGCTAATCCGCCCACCATTCCTGGCGATGAAACCCGCTCGCTTGCCAGTATGGGCATTTATGTGTTTGATGCGGAATATCTCTACCAGCTGCTGGAAGACGACGATCGGGATGAACACTCCACCCATGATTTTGGCAAAGATATTATTCCCAGGATAACGGCGGCAGGTGAAGCGTATGCGCATCCGTTCCCGCGCTCCTGCGTTCAGTCGGATAATAATGCCGAGCCATACTGGCGCGATGTCGGAACCCTGGAGGCGTACTGGAAAGCGAATCTGGATTTAGCCTCAGTAGTGCCAGAGCTGGACGTTTATGACCGTAACTGGCCTATCCGTACCTATGTCGAATCGCTGCCCAGCGCCAAATTTGTTCAGGACCGTTCCGGCAGTCATGGCATGACCATGAATTCTCTGGTCTCCGGCGGCTGTATTATTTCTGGCTCGGTGGTGGTGCAGTCGGTTCTATTTTCCAGAGTTCGGATTAACTCGTTCTGTAATATTGATTCGTCGGTTTTATTACCGGGCGTCTGGGTCGGTCGCTCCTGCAGGATAAGACGCTGCGTGATCGACCGGGGATGCGTTATTCCGGAGGGGACGGTGATTGGCGAAAATGCCGTTGAGGATGCGCGACGCTTTTATCGTTCGGAAGAAGGCATCGTTCTGGTTACCAAAGAAATGCTGGACAAACTTGAGGTATGAGCCCATTTGCGGAAAAAGCGTGTCCGGCGGCAGAGAAAATATTGCCCTGTCGCGGGTCGTCTCTGTGGCTGAATAATAAGGAGCATACATGCAAGTTTTACATGTAGGAGCAGAGATGTTCCCGCTGTTAAAAACGGGCGGACTGGCCGACGTCACCGGCGCGCTCCCGGCGGCGCAAATTGCCGAGGGGCTGGATACCCGCGTGCTGCTGCCTGGGTTTCCGGCGATCCGCAACGGGGTTCAGGATCCGCAGGTGGTGGCCAGCAGGGAGACATTCGCCGGGCGGATGACGCTGCTGTTTGGCCATTTTAACGGTGTGGGCATCTATCTGATTGATGCCCCGCATCTCTATGACCGGACGGGTAATCCTTATCATAACCAGCAGATGCAGGATTATCCTGATAACGTCCTGCGTTTCGCGTTGCTGAGCTGGGTCGGGGCCGAGCTTGCCGGTGGTCTTGACCCGTTCTGGCGTCCTGAAATCGTCCACGCCCATGACTGGCACGCGGGTCTCACCCCGGCTTATCTGGCCACCCGCGGCAACCCGGCCAAATCGGTGTTTACGGTGCACAACATTGCCTATCAGGGGTTGTTTCAGGCCCGGCATATGGCGGAGATCGCGTTACCGTGGTCGTTCTTCCAGATGCACGGGGTGGAGTTTAATGGGCAAATCTCCTTCCTTAAGGCGGGTCTCTATTTCGCTGACCATATCACCACCGTCAGCCCGACATATGCCCGTGAAATTACCGAACCACAGTACGCGTTTGGTCTGGAAGAGCTGCTGCGGCAACGTCAGCGGGAAGGGCGACTGTCGGGGATCCTGAACGGGGTTGACAAAAATATCTGGGATCCGCGCCGCGATCCGCTGCTGGCAGCGCCTTACGACCAGAATTCACTGGCGGAGAAAGCGAAGAACAAGCAGCAGCTGCAGACGTCGCTGGGGCTGAAGGCGGACGATCGGGCGCTGCTGTTCACCGTTGTGAGCCGGCTGACCAGCCAGAAGGGGCTGGATCTTCTGTTTGGCGCGCTGCCGGGAATTATATCTAAGGGAGGGCAGCTGGCGCTGCTGGGATCCGGGGACCCGGATTTGCAGGCCCGTTTTCTGACCGCCGAGGCGCAATACCCCGGGCAGGTGAGTATCCGGATCGGCTACGACGAGGCGCTGTCGCATCAGATGATTGGCGGCGCCGACGTCATCCTGGTGCCCAGCCGTTTTGAACCCTGCGGTCTGACCCAGCTTTATGGTCTGCGCTACGGCACATTACCGCTGGTTCGCCGTACCGGCGGACTGGCGGATACCGTCGCCGACTGTTCGCTCGAAAACCTTGTTGACGGGCTCGCGACCGGATTTGTGTTTACCGACAGCGAGACGGAATCGTTATTACATGCTATCCACCGGGCCAGTGTCCTGTGGTCGCGTCCCTCGCTGTGGCGTTACGTGCAGCGGCAGGCGATGAGCATGGATTTTAGCTGGCAAAGTGCCGCAAAGTCTTTCCACCTGTTGTATCAGCGTATTATTTAATTGCTACGGATAAGAAAAATGGAACCACGCATAAGTTATATTTCACCCAGGCTGAATGAAGAAGCGCTGCAGCATGCTATCGCTTATAACCTCATGTTTATTCTCGGTAAAGACCCTTCACTTGCCAATAAGCATGAATGGCTCAATGCTACGCTGTTCGCCGTGCGCGATCGGCTGGTTGAGCGCTGGTTGCGGGCGCATCGGGCGCGGATCTCGCAGCAGGCGCGCCAGGTATATTATCTGTCGATGGAGTTT
Organism: Klebsiella quasipneumoniae subsp. quasipneumoniae; assembly: GCF_020525925.1. Classification (NCBI taxonomy): domain Bacteria; kingdom Pseudomonadati; phylum Pseudomonadota; class Gammaproteobacteria; order Enterobacterales; family Enterobacteriaceae; genus Klebsiella; species Klebsiella quasipneumoniae. Next base: position 58,719 of record NZ_CP084877.1, on the reverse strand, counting down.
CTCATCGGCCGTACCCTCTCGAATGCCTTACTGTCGCTGGGCATCTATGAGGATGTGAAAACAGCGCTGGCCGGGATGGGTCTGGATCTGGAAGAGCTGATTGACGAAGAGAATGACCCGGGCCTGGGCAACGGCGGTCTCGGTCGTCTGGCAGCCTGTTTTCTCGACTCCCTGGCCACGCTGGGGCTGCCAGGACGCGGTTACGGCATCCGCTACGACTACGGCATGTTCAAGCAAAACATCATCGACGGCCGGCAGATGGAGTCACCGGACTACTGGCTGGAGTACGGTAACCCCTGGGAATTCGAGCGCCATAAAACCCGCTATACCGTGCGCTTTGGCGGGCGCATTCAGCATGAGGGGAAAAACTCGCGCTGGCTGGAAACCGAAGAGATCATCGCGGTGGCCTACGATCAGATTATCCCGGGTTATGAAACCGATGCCACCAACACCCTGCGCTTGTGGAGCGCCCAGGCCAGCAGCGAGATTAACCTCGGTAAATTTAATCAGGGAGATTACTTCGCGGCGGTAGAAGATAAAAACCATTCCGAAAACGTCTCCCGGGTACTGTATCCGGACGACTCGACCTACTCCGGGCGCGAGCTGCGCCTGCGTCAGGAATATTTCCTCGTTTCGGCGACGGTGCAGGATATTCTTTTTCGCCATTACCAGTTGTATCAAACCTATGACAACCTGGCAGATAAAATTGCTATCCACCTCAACGACACCCATCCGGTGCTGTCGATCCCGGAGCTGATGCGTCTGCTGATTGACGAACACCGCTTCAGCTGGGATGACGCTTTCGGGGTGACCTGTCAGGTCTTCTCCTACACCAACCATACCCTGATGAGCGAGGCGCTGGAGACCTGGCCGGTCGAGATGCTGGGGAAAATCCTGCCGCGCCATTTGCAGATTATTTTCGAGATTAATGACTATTTTCTGAAAACCATGCAGGAGCACTATCCCGATGATATTGCGTTGCTGAGCCGGACCTCGATTATCGATGAATCCAACGACCGTCGCGTACGGATGGCCTGGCTGGCGGTGGTGGTCAGTTACAAGGTGAACGGCGTGTCGGAACTGCACTCCCGGCTGATGGTGGAGTCGCTGTTTGCCGATTTCGCCAGAATCTTTCCGCGCCGCTTCACCAACGTGACTAACGGCGTCACGCCGCGCCGCTGGCTGGCTGCCGCTAACCCGTCCCTTGCCGCGGTTCTGGACCGCCATATCGGCCAGACCTGGCGAACGGATTTAAGCCAGCTGAGCGAAATGGGGGAATATCAGGATTATCCGCTGGTTAACCAGGCCGTCAGCGCCGCCAAACTGGCGAATAAACAGCGTCTGGCCGATTATATCGCCCGTCAGCTGGGCGTGGTGGTGAACCCGAACGCGCTGTTTGATGTGCAAATTAAACGGATCCACGAATATAAACGCCAGCTGATGAATGTGCTGCATGTGATCACCCGCTACAACCGTATCAAGGCGGACCCGCAGGCCGAATGGGTGCCGCGAGTGGTGATTTTCGCCGGCAAAGCCGCGTCCGCTTACCACACGGCAAAACAGATCATCCATCTGATAAACGACGTCGCCAAAGTCATCAACAGCGATCCGCAGATTGGCGACAGACTAAAGGTGGTGTTCATTCCCAACTACAGCGTCAGTCTGGCGCAGATGATCATTCCGGCCGCGGACCTTTCTGAGCAGATTTCGCTGGCAGGGACTGAAGCCTCCGGGACCAGTAATATGAAGTTCGCCCTCAACGGTGCGCTGACCATTGGCACGCTGGACGGCGCCAACGTTGAGATGTTGGAGCACGTGGGTGAGGACAATATCTTTATCTTCGGTAATACCGCTGCAGAGGTCGAGGCGCTGCGCAGCAACGGTTATCAGCCGCGTGATTACTACGACCAGGATCAAGAGCTGCGCCAGGCGCTGACCCAGATGGGGACCGGGGTGTTCAGCCCACAGGAGCCGGGCCGCTATCGCGGTCTGCTGGATTCGCTGATCAACTTTGGCGACCACTATCAGGTGCTGGCCGATTACCGCAGCTATGTTGACTGTCAGGACAAGGTGGATGCGCTCTACCGAACCCCGGAAGAGTGGACCGCCAAAGCGATGCTCAACATAACCCACATGGGCTATTTTTCATCGGACCGTACGGTGCGGGAGTATGCGCAAAAGATCTGGTATATCGACAAAACGCAACTCTGAGCGCGTACTGACAACCAGGAAACGCCGGGGCGGGTGGCAGGAGACCGGCCCCGTCGATGAGCGACCCGGCAGCAACACATAAATAAGCCTGACGGATATGACAGGAGAGAAAAATGACGGACAGTAAACGCGCAGGGGAGCCTGCACAACAGAGTGATTTGATTAACGTCGCTCAGCTGACCGCGCAGTACTACGTACTGAGGCCGGAAGCGGGCAACGCGGAGCATGCGGTGAAGTTTGGTACCTCTGGCCATCGTGGCAGTGCAGGGCGCCATAACTTCAATGAGCAGCATATTCTGGCGATCGCGCAGGCGATTGCGGAAGACCGCGCCAGGAACGGGATTACCGGTCCCTGCTACGTGGGTAAAGATACCCACGCGCTCTCCGAACCGGCCTTTATTTCCGTACTGGAAGTGCTGGCGGCCAACGGCGTTGATGTTATCGTGCAGGAACACAACGGTTTCACCCCGACGCCGGCCATTTCCAATGCCATCCTGGTGCACAACAAAAAAGGTGGTCCGCTGGCAGACGGCATCGTGATCACGCCGTCTCATAACCCGCCGGAAGATGGCGGTATTAAGTACAACCCGCCGAACGGCGGCCCGGCGGATACCAACGTCACCAAAGTGGTAGAGAATCGCGCTAACGAACTGCTGGCCTCGGGTCTGCAGGGCGTCAGGCGCATCTCCCTCGATGCGGCACTGGCATCCGGTCATGTTAAAAAGCAGGATCTGGTACAGCCGTTTATCGAAGGGCTGGCGGATATCGTCGACATGGCGGCAATTCAGAAAGCCGGCCTCAAGCTCGGGATCGATCCGCTGGGCGGGTCCGGTATCGAATACTGGAAACGTATTGCCGGGCACTACAAGCTCGACCTGACTATCGTCAACGATCACGTCGATCAAACCTTCCGCTTTATGCATCTGGATAAAGACGGCGCCATTCGCATGGACTGCTCATCTGAGTGCGCAATGGCGGGCCTGCTGGCGCTGCGCGATAAGTTTGACCTGGCTTTTGCTAACGATCCAGATTATGACCGTCACGGCATCGTCACGCCGGCAGGGCTGATGAACCCGAACCACTATCTGGCGGTGGCGATTAACTACCTGTTCCAGCATCGCCCGCAGTGGGGCCAGGATGTGGCGGTGGGCAAGACGCTGGTCTCTTCCGCGATGATCGACCGTGTGGTGAACGACCTCGGCCGCAGGCTGGTTGAAGTGCCGGTGGGCTTTAAATGGTTTGTTGACGGCCTGTTCGACGGCAGCTTCGGCTTCGGCGGAGAAGAGAGCGCGGGCGCCTCGTTCCTGCGTTTTGACGGAACGCCGTGGTCGACCGACAAAGACGGGATCATCATGTGCCTGCTGGCGGCGGAAATCACCGCCGTCACCGGTAAAAACCCGCAGGAGCACTACGACGAACTGGCCGCCCGCTTCGGCGCGCCGAGCTATAACCGGCTGCAGGCTTCGGCCACTTCCGCACAGAAAGCGGTGCTGTCGAAGCTGTCGCCGGAAATGGTCAGGGCCAGTCAGCTGGCGGGTGACCCGATCACTGCGCGTCTGACCGCCGCGCCGGGCAACGGCGCATCGATTGGTGGCCTGAAAGTGATGACCGACAACGGCTGGTTCGCCGCCCGACCGTCAGGTACGGAAGACGCTTACAAGATCTACTGCGAGAGCTTCCTCGGGGAAGCACATCGCAAGCAGATCGAGAAAGAAGCGGTGGAAATCGTGAATAGCGTGCTAGCGGCGCACCAGTAGAGCAGTTGACGTACTCCGCTGAGCCGGAGTACGTCATAGTTACCCGGCGACACCAATACAGGCACCACTTTGTCAGAACATAAGGAACGGGACGCTTCGCAAAAGGTATTGCTGCGGGGACTATATGAATATCTATGTTATTACCAATAATAATTTCATGCTTGTAGGTCTGAAATGTATGTTCAGCGACAACAGCCTCTCCGTCAACAGGGTTGTGTTTTCACGGGTCAGCGATATTGCCTTCAGCAACAGCGATGTGGTGATTGTGGAGTCAGAGCTGAACACCGGCGATGCCGAACGTCTCAAGTACCTACACATTTCACCGGTCAATCTTATCTTTTTATTAAAACCGGCGTCAGGAATGAGCGGGACAGGGCGTGAAGCGGTATGCATTGACACTGAATTAAGCGGTAATGAATATCTCATGATGAGGCAGGCGTTTAAAAAAATGGGGATCAATCTGAAGAGGGACAAGTTGTCATTTACCAAAAGAGAAACACATGTTATCAATATGATTTTAAATGGTTATTCGATAGATGAAATTTCCCGTAGCCTGCTGATCTCCAAAAAAACGGTTCAGTCTTTTGTCGGTATTGTTTTGCATAAACTGAATACCACCAAAATAAGTGGAATATACCGCAAAAAAAATCTCATCATCGACAGTTTTGCCAGGAGGAGCCTGCATCGTTAGGATGCCCTATAAACTAATGATCTGCTTATGGAAAGTCACTATTTCATATATTAAGTTTCAACTAAATTTGTTATAAATTATTTTATGTTGTTATGTTGAACGGGGTTTGATTATTGGTATGCTTCAGAAAAAATAAACATACATCATGGGTGCTAACATGATGAAAATATATGAAACCATAGTCATCAAATGATTTAAGCATACAATAAATAATATAGGATTATATCCTCTATCTGTGAATGGTGGGCGGCAGAGGAAAAACGGGATATATATTTATGCATTTCATCTTTTTATTATAAAAAACTGTTATGTAAATTCTGTAGCGGGAGGGGGTATGTTTAGTGAAGACGCACACTATGAATTTCTAAAAAGATATTACAGAGCGGAGTTTTTTGAAGGAAGAAATGGTTCCATTTGGGGAATAAATTATTCTTACAATTTGGCAAGGGTGGGTATGAATATGCTTGAAAGATATGGCTATGGGATAATATTAAAGCATGAATCTATCACTGGTGAAACCATTTACTATGATCGTAGTCTGACGATACTATTTGGTGACAGAATTACACAGGCCCTGGGAGGTCAGTATTGCAACAGAGAAATGAGAGAATAATGATTTAATATATTTTTTAATCGCTCGTTAAACATTGGAACTTTTCTCAGAACGTGACTGCAATGTCTTCAACGCATCTAACATGTCGTCGCCGTTCAGTGAGCGCTGCGATTATTTCTCTGTTGGTTTTCTGCGCCGCCGCAAAGAGCCATCACCGGCAGGGATCGCCTGTGAACGGTTGTTATCGCGTTTATCCTGAACATCAATCTAAATTGAAATGTCCGCATGTAGGTTATGTTTCAGCCTTTGCCGAAGATGTCTTTACTCCGGGTCTGAAGTTGCTGCAGGGCTTCCAGCATGTCGTTATGGTCCAGACTTCGTTGTGATTTCTTGCCGGGTTGTTTCTTTCTGCGTGAGGTCTGGCCGTCCAGTGATGGCAGGGCCTGTGAGCGGGTGTTGTCCCGTTTGTCCTGAACCAGCTTTATCATTTCCAGGGCACGTCCCAGACGCTTGTTGTCGATGATGGCGCCCTGGTCCAGTTCTCCCAGTCGGTCGTAAGTGGTAAAGGGCAGGGAAGTGCCGCTGGCCCGGAGCTCAATGTCACCATCCGGGTATTGCCATACCTCGATGTACTTCCCCTGAAAACGCCGGTTTTCTTCATTATCTTCAAGCAGATAAAGCTTTTTATCATACTGTAATGTCAGGTTTTTCGAGACCTTACGCTGCTCGCGCCAGGTGAATGTCGCCTGCAGGTTTTCGCCATTATCCAGCTGGCGATGTACGTCAAAATCGTGACGTGGCGGCTTTGCAAACCGACGGTTGTAATCTTCCATGAACTCATCAGCAAAGGCGTTTGCAGCCTCAGGTGTGCTGATACCGCGGAGCCGCAGTTCCTTGACCAGGCGGTCCTGTAATGTCAGATGAGCCCGTTCAACACGCCCCTTGGCTGAACTGGTGTTGGCACAGATACCAGTGATATTCAGCTCGTTCATGGCACGACCAAACTGAGTCTGGCCATCTCCGCCGGTGGCCTGCTTGTTGTTGATCCTGAAGACGCTGGCTTTGTCGCTGTAGAATGCCAGAGGCTTACCGTAGCGCTCCAGATATCCCCGGGTGGCTTCAAAATAGGTGAACGTGGACTCCGAACTGACGAACAGAAGCTGCATCAACCGACTTGTTGCATCATCAACGTAAACGAGCAGCGTGCAGGCCGGACCACGGTCCTCGAACCAGCGATGTTCACTGCCATCAATCTGGATGAGTTCGCCGGTGCAGGCCCGACGTGGGCGTGGCTGATGCACACGAGGTGGCCGTAACTTACGAGGGATCCATAAACCATCCCGGGTCATAAGCTTACGTACAGTCTCTTTAGCAAGATAAAGGTCATGAATCTCAGCAAGCTTCTCGCAGGCCAATGTCGGGCCAAAGTCGGCGTAACGTTCGCGAATGATGCGCAGCGCACGCTCAGCGAGGCCAGGCATCAACTGTCGGTTACTAGGCTGACCACGTCGGCGGTTAACCCGCGATAGCGGTCCGTGTTCACGATAGCGCTCGAGTAGCCGGCGGCAGTGCCTGTCAGAGATCTCAAGTCGGGTTGCTGCAAGACGCGTGGTAAGACGCCGGTCGATAACGTCCTGCAGGATCCTGAGTCGGTTTACATCGTTCATCGAGAAAAACTCCGTTCCGTATGCCGTCATGAGTCTCATCCTTTGAAAGCAGCGATCGCGGTGGCGAGACTGTAGCGCGGACATGTCTATTTGGTCAGAGACGGACATCTCAATTTAGCTGTTACACTGTATGTCTAGCCAATGTTGAAATGTCGTGCTGAAAACAAAGCTGACCTGACGTCAGTGGAGAGTCTGGACAATGCCTTTTTAAGGTTGAGTCAGGCTTTGGAGGAAGAACGTGGTTGCCAGGTTTTCTCGGCTATCATCAGTTTACGTACGGTCTCTTTTGAAATCCGGACACCGTATTCTGTGGTCAGAATTCGCCAGATGGCTGACGGATTCATACCCCGGCCGCGTGAGCGAATAAGCTGCAGTGCCTGATCTCTGATGGTGGTGTTTAACTGATGATTGCCGGGCTTTCCACGGCGCCGGCTGACCAGACCGGCTGGCCCCAGCTCGCGATAGCGCTTAATCAGGCGGGAGCACTGACGACGGGTGAGCTCCATGGACTCTGCCACTTCTGCCAGCGTGATTTCCCGCGCCATATAGGCTTCAATCAAATCCAGGCGTAGCGCTTCGTGAAGTGTCAGGAGCACTGGTTTGTTGTCGTCCATTTTTCTCTCATCTGTCGGCCATATCAGATCCACAGGTGAGGGAAGGGCTCATCGCTTCAGGCTGGGGATAAAATCCTGCGGACTGGCCAGCACCGGGTTGATCGCCCTGAGCTCTTCCAGTGCACGCTCCTGAGCGCGCCTGCGGGGCATTTTTGTACTGCGCATTCGCTTTCCTTCAGCCTCCAGCTCGTCCTGTTTCTGCTGTGCCAGCCTCAGAACGGCACCCAGTCGTTTGTTATCAACAACCGCCCCCTGATCAACGCAGGTCAGTTTATCGAAAATCTTATAACCCAGTGGCCGGTGCTGATGCCGGAAAGTAATGCTTCCGTCAGGGTAATCATAAACGGTAATTTTTTCACCTGCTATGCGCGTATTTTGTTCGGTGGGTTCAATGATATACATGACTTTATCATACTGAAAAGTCAGTGCTTTCGATAAGGTCCGTAGCTCCTGCCAGGCGAAGATATCATTCAGCTCCAGTGGACTCTGTGTGACCGCACGGTGCAGATCTTTAGGGTATTTTGCCGGCCGGGAGAAACGACGGTTAAAATCAGACATGAAATGTTCAATCCACTGATTGGCTTCAGCAACCGAGCTGATGTTCTGCAGGCGCATCTCTTTAATCAGTCGATCCTGGAGCGTTTTATTTACCCGTTCCACGCGACCTTTTGCCTGGCTGCTGTTGGCACAAATCAATTCGATCGCCAGTTCCCGGAGAGCCCGTCCGAACTGGGTTGTGCCGGTACGTCGGCTCTCGGGTCCGCTGACCCTGAACACCGCATGCTTGTCGCTGTAAAATGCGACAGGTTTACCATGTTTATCAATGTATTGCCGGGTAGCCATCATGTAGTCAAACGCGTTTTCTGAATCACAGAATCGCAGGTGCATCAGGCGACCTGTGGCGTCATCCATGAAGACCAGAAGACAGCATTTTGGGGCTCTTCCTTCGAACCAGTCATGGTGAGAGCCATCGATCTGAACCAGTTCGCCGAAACAGTCGCGACGATAGCGCGGCTGGTAAACCCGGGTTCGCCGGCGGGAATGAGGACGCCAGAGACCGTCGGCTGTCATCCAGTTACGGATGGTTTCAACGGAGAGATATATATGATGGCGTTCAGCCAGTTTTTCGGTTGCGAGCGTTGGGCCAAAATCTGAATAGTGGCACCGGATCAAATCCAGGGCTTTACAGCGTGTTTCTTCATCGATCCGGTTGTTTGCAGGACGTCCACGGCGGGAAGATGCAAATGCGGTTGCGCCATCTGTCCGGTACAGACGCACAAGACGCTGCACCTGACGAACACTGAGCTTAAGTATGTCTGCTGCGTCGCGCTGAAGCAAAGCCCGGTCAAATACTCGCTGAATGATGCCAAGCCGGTAAAGTTCTTTGTCTGTCATAGTCACCAACATAAGATCGCGGTCCTGTGCTGAGCAAAATGAAGGCTTAGCGTACACGACGCGTGTGAATTGTGCTGAGACGACAATAACGCTTTGTGCTGACATAATCACTACGCATAACAAAGATTATGTTAAATATTGAAATAAATAATATGATAATCAATATATTATGTCGGTATCAGTCACCTCCCCACTCCAGTAACTAGTCATGGAAGTTTAAGGAACAGAGTCCGCTCATAAGTTTGCGATGCCTTAAATCCATGGTGAGCATAGAAACCTTTGGCTTCTTCAGTAAGCGCGTGAACCATTATCGCACGAACGCCAATATTCTCAGCTACGCGATAACAGCGTAGAACCGCATCGTGAAGTAAATCGGCGCCAACCCCTTTTCCGTGCAATGAAACATCTACCGCCAGGCGAGCGAGTATAATCACCGGTATAGGATCTGGCATGTTACGCCGAAGACTGCCTGTCGCTTCCGTATGGTTAACGCTACCGGTGGCCAAAGAGTAAAAACCAGCTACTTGCTTCGTACCCGTCTTGCAAACAACGAAAGTTCGTGCAGCGCCAAGAGCTTGATTTTTTAAACCTCTCTGTTTTAACCATTCATCGAGTACCGTTTCCCCACTGACGAACTCTGCCAGTTGATGGGCGCTGGATAACGGCTCGGGCGCAGTTATACATCCCACTGAGGTTTCCTTGCCAGTAGTTTATTAATGGCAGGCTCATCCTCGACTGGTGCATCGAGCATATCGATGAACTCTGCATACTGTTCGTCGTTAAAATTGAAAACACGACGATCAAGGATCACGTTCTCCGCAGCCTTGCAGGCCATCTCAAGAATGAAGTCGGTTCGCGATTTATGAAGGATTTCTGCAGCGGCATCGATGAGTGCCCTCTGAGACTCTTTAGCTCTTAGGTTGAGTTGAACATCTGATTTCATACACACCTCTCTTGTATAGCAATTGATATACAAGAATAACACAACACGAATGTATAGCAAATGATATACACATCAAAGTGCCAACAAGGCACTGTTGCAAATAGTCGGTGGTGATAAACTTATCATCCCCTTTTGCTGATGGAGCTGCACATGAACCCATTCAAAGGCCGGCATTTTCAGCGTGACATCATTCTGTGGGCCGTACGCTGGTACTGCAAATACGGCATCAGTTACCGTGAGCTGCAGGAGATGCTGGCTGAACGCGGAGTGAATGTCGATCACTCCACGATTTACCGCTGGGTTCAGCGTTATGCGCCTGAAATGGAAAAACGGCTGCGCTGGTACTGGCGTAACCCTTCCGATCTTTGCCCGTGGCACATGGATGAAACCTACGTGAAGGTCAATGGCCGCTGGGCGTATCTGTACCGGGCCGTCGACAGCCGGGGCCGCACTGTCGATTTTTATCTCTCCTCCCGTCGTAACAGCAAAGCTGCATACCGGTTTCTGGGTAAAATCCTCAACAACGTGAAGAAGTGGCAGATCCCGCGATTCATCAACACGGATAAAGCGCCCGCCTATGGTCGCGCGCTTGCTCTGCTCAAACGCGAAGGCCGGTGCCCGTCTGACGTTGAACACCGACAGATTAAGTACCGGAACAACGTGATTGAATGCGATCATGGCAAACTGAAACGGATAATCGGCGCCACGCTGGGATTTAAATCCATGAAGACGGCTTACGCCACCATCAAAGGTATTGAGGTGATGCGTGCACTACGCAAAGGCCAGGCCTCAGCATTTTATTATGGTGATCCCCTGGGCGAAATGCGCCTGGTAAGCAGAGTTTTTGAAATGTAAGGCCTTTGAATAAGACAAAAGGCTGCCTCATCGCTAACTTTGCAACAGTGCCCTTCTGCTGTACCGGGGGCTGGCGACATTTCAGGCAACACTCATAGTTGACATCCTCCCCGCCCTAAAGGGCGGGGAGGATGTCAATAATAGCAGACCACATCATGATGTCATTCTGACCGACAGATGCCAGAAGCATAGGATCCATCCCATTTTATACCTACCTTATAACACTTAGAAAAACAACATTTTAAAAATGTTTATTGGAAACAATTTTATTTCCAATTGTAATGATAACCATTCTCATATTAATATGGCTACGTGATAATTAACTTTTGATGCACTCCGCATGTCTGACCGTGCCACTACCACAGCTTCCTTAACGTTCGAGTCGCTTTATGGCACCCATCACGGCTGGTTGAAAAGTTGGCTGACGCGCAAACTCCAGTCTGCCTTTGATGCAGATGACATTGCCCAGGACACTTTTTTGCGGGTAATGAGCAGCGAAACGCTCTCGGCGATCCGCGATCCTCGCTCTTTCCTGTGCACTATCGCCAAACGCGTGATGGTGGACCTGTTTCGCCGAAACGCGCTGGAAAAAGCGTATCTGGAGATGCTGGCGCTTATGCCGGAGGGGGTAGCGCCTTCACCTGAGGAACGCGAAAGCCAGCTCGAGACCCTACAACTCGTCGACAGCATGCTGGACGGGCTAAACGGAAAAACACGTGAAGCGTTTCTGCTTTCGCAACTGGATGGCCTGACATACAGCGAGATTGCGCACAAACTCGGTGTTTCCGTCAGCTCCGTGAAAAAATACGTGGCGAAAGCCGTCGAGCACTGCCTGCTGTTTCGTCTGGAGCATGGGTTATGAATCCTTCGTTAACCGATTCCCGCCGTCAGGCGCTGCGTTCAGCTTCCCACTGGTATGCCGTGCTAAGCGGCGAGCGCGTCAGCCCACAACAGGAAGCGCGCTGGCAACAGTGGTATGAACAGGATCAGGATAACCAGTGGGCCTGGCAGCAGGTTGAAAACCTGCGCAACCAGCTTGGCGGTGTGCCTGGCGACGTTGCCAGCCGGGCGCTGCACGATACCCGCCTCACCCGCCGTCACGTGATGAAAGGATTACTGCTGTTGCTCGGCGCTGGCGGAGGCTGGCAACTCTGGCAGTCGGAAACCGGCGAAGGTCTGCGGGCAGATTACCGCACCACCAAAGGCGCAGTCAGCCGTCAGCAACTGGAAGATGGCTCCCTGCTCACGCTGAATACCCAAAGCGCGGCGGATGTGCGTTTTGATGCGCATCAGCGCACCGTCCGGCTCTGGTACGGTGAAATCGCCATTACTACCGCGAAAGATGCGCAGCAACGCCCCTTCCGCGTCCTGACCCGTCAGGGCCAACTCACCGCTTTAGGGACAGAATTTACCGTCCGCCAGCAGGATAATTTCACGCAGCTTGACGTGCAGCAGCACGCCGTGGAAGTACTTCTCGCCAGTGCCCCCGCGCAAAAACGCATCGTGAACGCTGGTGAAAGCCTGCAGTTCAGCGCCTCTGAGTTTGGCGCAGTGAAACCGCTGGATGACGAGAGTACAAGCTGGACGAAGGGCATCCTGAGCTTCAGCGATAAACCGCTGGGTGAGGTGATAGCCACGCTAAGCCGTTACCGCAACGGCGTGCTGCGCTGCGATCCCGCCGTTGCCGGGCTGCGCCTGAGCGGGACGTTCCCGCTGAAAAATACCGATGCGATCCTGAACGTTATCGCTCAAACGCTTCCCGTTAAAATTCAGTCTATTACGCGGTACTGGATAAACATTTCACCGCTGTAAGAAAAATAATTCTCATTTCGATTGTCCTTTTTACCCTTCTCGTTCGACTCATAGCTGAACACAACAAAAATGATGATGGAGAAGGTATGACGCCGTTACGCGTTTTTCGTAAAACAACACCTTTGGTTAACGCCATTCGCCTGAGCCTGCTGCCGCTGGCCGGTCTCTCGTTTTCCGCTTTTGCTGCACAGGTTGATATCGCACCGGGATCGCTCGACAAAGCGCTCAATCAGTATGCCGCACACAGCGGAATTACCCTCTCGGTTGACGCCAGCCTGACGCGCGGCAAGCAGAGCAACGGCCTGCACGGAGATTACGACGTCGAGAGCGGCCTGCAACAGCTGCTGGACGGCAGCGGACTGCAGGTAAAACCGCTGGGAAATAACAGCTGGACGCTGGAGACCGCGCCCGCGCCAAAAGAAGATGCCCTGACCGTGGTCGGCGACTGGCTGGGCGATGCGCGTGAAAACGACGTATTTGAACATGCTGGCGCGCGTGACGTGATCCGCCGTGAGGATTTCGCCAAAACCGGCGCAACCACCATGCGTGAGGTGCTTAACCGCATCCCTGGCGTCAGCGCGCCGGAAAACAACGGCACCGGCAGCCACGACCTGGCGATGAACTTTGGCATCCGGGGCCTGAACCCACGCCTCGCCAGCCGCTCGACCGTCCTGATGGACGGCATCCCCGTCCCCTTTGCCCCTTACGGTCAGCCGCAGCTTTCACTGGCTCCCGTTTCGCTCGGCAACATGGATGCCATTGACGTGGTGCGCGGTGGTGGTGCGGTGCGTTACGGACCGCAGAGCGTGGGCGGCGTGGTGAACTTTGTTACCCGCGCCATTCCGCAGGACTTTGGTATCGAGGCGGGGGTGGAAGGTCAGCTCAGCCCAACCTCTTCACAAAACAACCCGAAAGAGACGCACAACCTGATGGTGGGCGGCACAGCGGACAACGGTTTTGGCACCGCGCTGCTCTACTCCGGCACGCGCGGCAGTGACTGGCGCGAGCACAGCGCCACCCGCATCGACGACCTGATGCTGAAAAGCAAATATGCGCCGAATAAGGTGCACACCTTCAACAGCCTGCTGCAATATTACGATGGTGCAGCCGACATGCCCGGCGGCCTGTCCCGCGCGGATTACGACGCCGATCGCTGGCAATCCACCCGCCCGTATGACCGCTTCTGGGGCCGTCGCAAGCTGGCGAGCCTGGGCTACCAGTTCCAGCCGGACAGCCAGCATAAATTCAACATTCTGGGGTTCTACACCCAAACCCTGCGCAGCGGCTACCTGGAGCAAGGCAAACGCATCACCCTCTCGCCGCGTAACTACTGGGTGCGCGGTATTGAGCCACGCTACAGCCAGAGCTTTATGATCGGCCCTTACGCGCACGAAGTGGGCGTGGGCTATCGCTATGTGAATGAATCAACGCATGAAATGCGTTACTACACCGCCACCAGCAGCGGGCAGTTGCCGTCCGGCTCAAGCCCTTACGACCGCGACACGCGTTCCGGCACCGAGGCGCACGCCTGGTATCTGGATGACAAAATCGACATCGGCAACTGGACCATCACGCCGGGTATGCGTTTCGAACATATCGAGTCATACCAGAACAACGCCATCAAAGGCACGCACGAAGAGGTGAGCTATAACGCACCGCTTCCGGCGTTGAACGTGCTCTATCACCTGACTGATAGCTGGAATCTTTATGCAAACACTGAAGGCTCGTTCGGCACCGTACAGTACAGCCAGATTGGCAAGGCTGTGCAAAGCGGCAATGTGGAACCGGAAAAAGCGCGAACCTGGGAACTCGGTACCCGCTACGACGACGGCGCGCTGACGGCGGAAATGGGGCTGTTCCTAATTAACTTTAACAATCAGTACGACTCCAACCAGACCAACGACACCGTCACTGCACGTGGCAAAACGCGCCATACCGGGCTGGAAACGCAGGCACGTTACGACCTGGGTACGCTAACGCCAACGCTTGATAACGTTTCCGTCTACGCCAGCTATGCGTATGTGAACGCGGAAATCCGCGAGAAAGGCGACACCTATGGCAATCAGGTGCCATTCTCCCCGAAACATAAAGGCACGCTGGGCGTGGACTACAAGCCGGGCAACTGGACGTTCAATCTGAACAGCGATTTCCAGTCCAGCCAGTTTGCGGATAACGCCAATACGGTGAAAGAGAGCGCCGACGGAAGTACCGGCCGCATTCCCGGCTTCATGCTCTGGGGCGCACGCGTGGCGTATGACTTTGGCCCGCAGATGGCAGATCTGAACCTGGCGTTCGGTGTGAAAAACATCTTCGACCAGGACTACTTCATCCGCTCTTATGACGACAACAACAAAGGCATCTACGCAGGCCAGCCGCGCACGCTGTATATGCAGGGGTCGTTGAAGTTCTGATGTGTTAACGCCCGGCTTGCCGGGCTTTTAGCTGGAATGTGACTATGTTGGCATTTATCCGTTTTCTTTTTGCAGGCCTGCTGCTGGTGATCGGCCACGCCTTTGCCGCCACGGTTCAGGACGAACACGGCACGTTTACACTCGATAAAACGCCACAACGGATTGTGGTGCTGGAACTCTCGTTCGCCGATGCGCTGGCCGCCGTGGACGTCAGCCCGATCGGTATTGCCGACGATAACGATGCAAAACGCATCCTGCCCGAAGTGCGTGCGCACCTGAAACCGTGGCAGTCCGTCGGAACGCGCGCGCAGCCGAGCCTGGAAGCCATTGCTGCCCTGAAACCAGACCTGATCATTGCCGACAGCAGTCGCCATGCGGGGATTTACACCGCCTTGCAGCAAATCGCGCCGGTACTGCTGCTTAAGTCCCGCAACGAAACCTACGCTGAAAATTTGCACTCAGCGGCTATCATCGGCGAAGTGGTAGGTAAAAAACGAAAGATGCAGGCGCGTCTGGAACAACATAAAGAGAAGATGGCGCAGTGGGCCAGCCAGCTTCCCACAGGGACACGCGTGGCCTTTGGCACATCACGCGAACAGCTATTCAACCTGCATACCCAGGAGACCTGGACCGGCAGCGTGCTGGCTTCTCTGGGGCTGAACGTTCCCGCTGTGATGGCGGGCGCGTCCATGCCGTCCATCGGCCTGGAGCAAC
The DNA here is from genome assembly GCF_020525925.1 of Klebsiella quasipneumoniae subsp. quasipneumoniae. Lineage (NCBI taxonomy): Bacteria > Pseudomonadati > Pseudomonadota > Gammaproteobacteria > Enterobacterales > Enterobacteriaceae > Klebsiella > Klebsiella quasipneumoniae. The sequence continues at coordinate 43,096 of NZ_CP084877.1, read as the reverse complement.
TGCTGGCGGTCAATCCTGCCTGGCTGCTGGTTGCCCACTATCGCGAAGAGAGCATTGTTAAACGCTGGCAACAAGATCCGCTCTGGCAGATATTAACCGCCGCGCAGAAGCAGCAGGTTGCTTCAGTCGACAGTAACGCCTGGGCGCGGATGCGCGGTATTTTTGCCGCAGAGCGTATTGCCGCTGACACGGTAAAAATCTTCCACCATCAGCCGCTTACCGATGTGAAATGACCGCGCTAAAACACCCGGTGCTGCTGTGGGGGCTTCCCGTTGCAGTACTTATTATTATTTTCTGGCTGAGTCTGTTTTGCTACTCGGCCATTCCTGTTTCCGGAGCAGACGCAATCCGCGCCCTGCTGCCTGGACACACGCCAACGCTACCAGAAGCGCTGGTGCAAAACCTTCGTTTGCCGCGAAGCCTGGTCGCCGTTCTGATCGGCGCAAGCCTGGCGCTCGCGGGCACGCTGCTGCAAACCCTGACCCACAACCCAATGGCCTCTCCTTCACTGCTCGGCATTAACAGCGGCGCGGCGCTGGCTATGGCGCTTACCAGCGCGCTGAGTCCGACGCCGGTTGCAGGCTATTCCCTGTCGTTCATCGCGGCATGCGGGGGCGGCGTGAGCTGGCTGCTGGTCATGACCGCAGGAGGCGGGTTTCGTCATACCCAGGACAGAAACAAACTGATCCTCGCGGGTATCGCGCTGTCGGCCTTTTGTATGGCCCTGACCCGCATCACCCTACTGCTGGCCGAAGATCATGCTTACGGCATCTTTTACTGGCTGGCAGGCGGAGTGTCCCACGCCCACTGGCAGGATGTCTGGCAGCTCTTGCCGGTGGTGGTCACTGCAGTCCCTGTCGTGTTGCTGCTGGCGAATCAACTGAACCTGCTCAACGTCAGCGACAGTACCGCCCATACGCTGGGAGTGAACCTGCCGAGACTACGTTTGATCATCAATATGTTAGTGCTGCTTCTGGTTGGCGCGTGCGTCAGTGTGGCAGGTCCGGTGGCGTTTATCGGCCTGCTGGTGCCACATCTGGCGCGCTTCTGGGCAGGCTTCGATCAGCGCAACGTACTGCCGGTGAGCATGCTGCTGGGGGCCACGCTGATGCTGATGGCAGATGTACTCGCACGCGCGCTGGCCTTCCCCGGCGATCTGCCCGCAGGCGCAGTGCTGGCGCTGATTGGCAGTCCTTGCTTTGTCTGGCTGGTGAGGAGGCGAGGATGAAAATTGCGCTGGTCATTTTCATCACCCTTGCCCTGGCAGGCTGTGCGCTGTTATCACTCCATATGGGGGTGATCCCCGTGCCGTGGCGCGCGCTGCTGACCGACTGGCAGGACGGACGCGAGCATTATTATGTATTGATGGAGTACCGACTGCCGCGCTTGCTGCTGGCACTGTTTGTCGGTGCAGCCCTCGCCGTGGCGGGCGTGCTGGTACAGGGGATTGTGCGTAACCCGCTTGCATCACCGGATATTCTCGGCATTAACCATGCCGCCAGCCTTGCCTCTGTGGGAGCACTGCTTCTTATGCCATCACTATCCGTGATGGTGCTGCCGCTACTGGCCTTTGCGGGCGGTATGGCGGGGTTGATCTTGCTGAAGATGCTGGCAAAGACCCACCAGCCGATGAAGCTGGCGCTCACCGGCGTGGCGCTTTCCGCCTGCTGGGCGAGCCTGACGGATTACCTGATGCTCCTGCACCCGCAGGATGTAAACAGTGCCCTGCTGTGGCTGACGGGTAGCTTATGGGGGCGCGACTGGCACTTTGTGAAGATTACCGTGCCGTTGCTCATTCTGTTTTTGCCGCTGAGCCTGCGCTTTTGTCGCGATCTCGACCTGCTGGCGCTGGGCGATGCACGAGCAGCCACGCTCGGCGTGTCGGTTCAGCGCACCCGGTTCCAGGGGCTGATGCTGGCTGTCGCGATGACAGCAACCGGCGTGGCCGTCTGTGGCCCGATAAGTTTTATTGGTCTCGTCGTGCCGCACATGGTGCGCAGGATCGCCGGCGGGCGTCACCGCTGGCTGATGCCCGTTTCGGCCCTGACGGGCGCGTTGTTGCTGGTCATTGCCGATCTGCTGGCACGAATCATTCATCCGCCGCTGGAGCTTCCGGCAGGCGTGCTGACCGCCATTATCGGCGCACCGTGGTTTGTCTCGCTGCTTGTGAGAATGCGATAAATGAGATTACGTACTGAAAATCTGACCGTCAGCTATGGCGCACAAACCGTGCTGGATGGACTTTCTCTCGCCCTGCCTGCCGGAAAAATCACGGCCCTGCTCGGCCCTAACGGTTGCGGGAAATCGACGCTGTTGAACTGTTTTTCTCGCCTGTTAACACCAGACTCTGGCGAGATATTGCTTGATGAAAAACCCATAGCCGGTTTTTCCGCCCGCCAGCTGGCTCGCCGCCTGGCTTTACTGCCGCAACACCATTTATCCCCCGAGGGGATCACTGTACGGGAACTGGTTTCCTACGGCCGCAGCCCGTGGCTGTCGTTGTGGGGGCGACTCTCCGCGGAAGACAACGAGCGGGTCAACGTGGCAATGAGTCAGACCCGGACGCGCAATCTGGCTGACCGCAGGTTAACCCAGCTTTCCGGCGGCCAGCGCCAGCGTGCGTTTCTGGCGATGGTGCTGGTGCAGGATACCCCACTCATTCTTCTTGATGAGCCTACGACCTACCTCGATATCAATCATCAGGTTGAACTGATGCGCCTGATGGTTGAACTCAAAAGGCAGGGGAAAACCGTAGTGACGGTACTCCACGATCTGAATCAGGCCAGCCGCTATTGCGATCATCTGGTGGTACTGGCAAGCGGTCGCGTGATGGCGCAAGGTGCTCCGGAAGCAGTGATGAAACCAGAGCTTCTAAAGACGGTGTTCAGCGTAGAAGCGGAAATCCATCCCGAACCGGTATCTGGCAGACCCATGTGTGTGGTGAAGTAGTCTGGCGAAGTCATAAGGATCATCACAGGACAGATAAAGGAAGTGATAACCACCTGCCAACAGGGACCAAAATCTGGCTGGTTGCCGGTATCACCGACATGCGCAACGGCTTCAATGGTCTCGCCGCAAAGGTGCAGACGATGCTGAAAGATGACCCGATGTCCGGCCATGTCTTCATCTTCCGGGGCCGCAGCGGCAGTAAGGTCAAACTGCTGTGGTCCACCGGCGACGGGCTGTGCCTGCTGACCAAACGGCTGGAACGCGGCCGCTTCGCCTGGCCCTCTGCCCGCGATGGCAAAGTGTTCCTGATCCCGGCGCAGCTGGCAATGCTTCTGGAAGGCATCGACTGGCGGCAGCCTAAAAGACTGCTTACGTCCCTGACCATGTTGTAGGCCTCTTTATCCTGGTTGTCGTTGAATAAGCCTGGTAAAATGCGGGCTTATGAACAACACCTCCCCCTGACGACATCCTTCTGCTGAAACAGCGCCTTTCCGAACAGGAAGCGCTGAACCGCGCCCTGCTGGAAAAGCAGGCCGACCGGGAGCACGGAATAGACCATCTGCAGGCGCAGCTGGATAAGCTTCGCCGGATGAACTTCGGCAGTCGTTCTGAATAAATCTCCCGCCGCATCGCGCAGATAGAAGCCGACCTGAACCGGCTTCAGACAGAAAGCGATACGCTGACGGGTCGGGTTGCCGATACGGGCCGGGCCCCGTATCGTTTTAACCCTGAATATTCATCGCAGATATTGTTTCGGGTTTTCCAGTATACCAGCCCTGAACTAGGTAACCGAGGCCAAGAGAACGGACGAATTCAAACTGTCCTGGCGTTTCCACCCCTACAAACACCAGTGGTTTGCCAGTACCACGTAACCCTTTCACCACAGAAACAAGTAGCGCTCGCTTCACCGGGTCATCAATATTGGCAATAAAAATACGGTCTATTTTTATCTCATCGAAATCCAGTACCGTCAGCCATTCAATATGGGGGCCGCTTGGCAAACGGAAAATATCCTACGTTAAGCCTGTTTCTTTAGCTGGCATTACAAAAAGCGAGCGTCTGCATGGTACAGACAGACACCCGAATACGATAAAAATGAGACGAAAAAAACAGGTTACTTAACCCGCTTCCCCGTTTCGTCAATGACCTTTTCGCCGTCCTCTTTGGTAAACGCTCCTTTCTGACCTTCAGGTAGAATATCCAGCACTATTTCTGAAGGGCGGCAAAGACGAGTGCCAAGCGGCGTAACGACTACCGGCCGATTAATCAGGATCGGATGTTGAAGCATAAAATCAATCAACTGCTCATCACTGAATTTCTCTTCATCAAGGCCCAGGTGTTCATAAGGCTCAACATTCTTACGCAGCAATGCACGCACCGTAATTCCCATATCTGAAATAAGTTTAATCAGCTCATCACGGGTCGGTGGCGTATCGAGATAATAAATAATGGTCGGTTCGTTACCGCTGTTACGGATCATCTCCAGCGTGTTGCGTGAAGTGCCGCAGGCCGGGTTGTGATAGATGGTAATGTTGCTCATATCTTTATCTCATTACAAAGTGATGGAAAGCCGCAACGCCAGCGCGGCCAGAGTGACAAACAGCACGGGCAGAGTCATGATAATGCCCGTGCGGAAGTAATAACCCCAGGTGATCGTTATATTTTTCTGGGCAAGCACATGCAGCCAAAGCAGGGTTGCCAGACTGCCAATCGGGGTGATTTTCGGGCCTAAATCGCAGCCAATCACGTTGGCATAAATCATTGCCTCTTTGACGACGCCAGTCGCCGTACTCCCGTCAATCGACAGCGCGCCAATCAGCACCGTCGGCATATTGTTCATCACCGACGACAGGAACGCGGTCAGGAAGCCGGTGCCGAACGTTGCTGCCCATAACCCCTTTTCTGCCAGCAGGTTCAGTACACCAGACAGATACTCCGTGAGCCCGGCATTGCGCAGGCCATAGACCACCAGGTACATGCCCAGCGAAAAAATCACGATCTGCCATGGCGCACTGAGCAGGACTTTCCCTGTGTTGATGCCATGACCTCTTTTCGCCACGATAAACAGTACTGCTGCGCCAGCAGCTGCTATCGCGCTGACAGGGATCCCCAGCGGCTCCAGAACGAAGAAACCGACAAGCAGCAATAACAGGACGATCCAGCCCGCCCTGAACGTTGCCGCATCCTTTATCACACTGGCAGGCGTCTTCAGCAGCGAAACGTCATACGTTGCCGGAATATCCCTGCGGAAGAAGAGATGCAGCATGATCAGCGTGGCCGCAATCGCTGCCGCATCCACGGGGATCATAACGGAGGCGTACTGCGTAAAGCCCAGATCGAAGAAGTCCGCCGAGACGATATTCACCAGGTTAGAAACAATGAGTGGCAGGCTGGCCGTATCTGCAATAAATCCTGCAGCCATGACAAAGGCCAGTGTCGTGCCCTGGCTGAACCCCAGTGCGAGCAGCATCGCAATCACAATCGGCGTCAGGATCAGCGCGGCGCCATCATTGGCGAACAAAGCAGCAACAGCGGCACCGAGCAAGACTATCCAGGTGAACAGCAGGCGGCCACGTCCGTTACCCCAGCGGGAGACGTGCAGTGCGGCCCATTCAAAGAAGCCGGACTCATCGAGCAGCAGGCTGATGATGATGACCGCAATAAATGCCGCTGTCGCGTTCCAGACGATATTCCAGACAACGGGAATATCAGCGATATGGATGACACCGGTTCCCAGCGCCAGCACAGCCCCGATACTCGCGCTCCAGCCAATACTCAGGCCTCTGGGTTGCCAGATCACCAGTACCAGCGTCAGTAAAAATATACTCCCTGCCAAAAGCATCTCAGACCCCATCATATATGATTTTGTAAATATGTTTTCCTGCCTCAGCAGGAGGTGCAGGCTGATTTGTCCAGCCATTCACGTACATCCTCGCGCAGACACTGCCAGGTCGTCGTGATTGTCTCTGCTGCCCACGCCGGAATATGGGGTGACAGACGATAGTGGATCCATTTGCCTTCCCGACGGTCAAGAACCAGATCAGCCTCGCGAAGGATAGCCATATGTCGCGAAATTTTGGGCTGCGATTCGGAGGTGGCAACGCAGATATCGCAGACGCACAATTCTCCGGACTCACGGAGAAGCATGACGATGGCTAGCCGTGTTTCATCCGACAGGATTTTGAAAAGCTGAACAGGTTGTAGCATTTTTCACTCCGTTCCCTTTAGAATACACATATGTTAGATCATATATATTAACTTTAAAATCACCTGTTCTCTCCGGAGGAGAAAAATGGAACAATTTCCAGCCCTGAATACTGACTGTTTTGATCAACATATTGCCGAACGTCTGCACCTGCAGGAGCCCCCACGGATTCTGATCCTGTATGGCTCAGTAAGGGAGCGCTCCTACAGTCGCTTTGCCGCGGAGGAAGCAGGTCGCCTGCTGACGGCGATGGGCGCGGAGGTGAAATTCTTTAACCCCTCCGGTTTACCCCTGCCGGATGATGCCCCGGATACGCACCCTAAAGTCTCCGAGCTACGCGGGCTGGTCAGATGGTGTGACGGGATGGTGTGGAGCTCGCCGGAACGGCACGGGGCTATGAGCGCGGTGATGAAGGCGCAGATCGACTGGATACCGTTGAGTGAAGGCGCGGTTCGTCCTTCGCAGGGCAAGACACTTGCAGTGATGCAGGTTTGCGGCGGTTCGCAGTCCTTCAATGCCGTGAACCAGATGCGCATTCTGGGCCGCTGGATGCGGATGTTCACAATTCCCAACCAGTCCTCGGTGGCGAAAGCCTGGCAGGAATTTGATGAGAACGGAAGGATGAAGCCGTCCTCATGGTACGACCGTATCGTAGATGTCGCAGAGGAGTTGTTTAAAATTACGTTGCTGCTCAGGGGACAAACCAGCTACCTTGCAGATCGCTACAGCGAACGAAAAGAGAGTCATCAGGAACTTTCGTACCGCGTCAATCAGGAAAAAATATAACGCCTTCTGATCGTATAAATACACACCATGAGCGTTTTCACAAAGTCTCCTTCTGCCAGGCAGCGGATAATCTTACATGTGTCTGTCGTTTTCAGAAGACGGCAGACCGGACTAAAACCATAGGCATATCATTTGCCTTCAACAAGTTCACCGAACAGCTCTTTCACCCTGTTTCTGGCGTCCGTTAGCGCTATGTGCCCTTGTCCGGTGATTTCATATACTCGCCGACTTCGTCGACCGGCCTGAACATGTCGTGAGGTGAGATACCCCTTCTTTTCCATACCGTGCAGCATCGGATACAGGGTACCCGGGCTGAGTTGATAACCGTGGTGTCGCAATTCCTCAATGATGCCCAGACCAAAGACGGGTTCTTTGGCTGCATGATGCAGGATGTGCAAACGGATCATCCCGCCGTAAAGATCTTTGTCGGTCACGCCCGGAACCTCACAGTGCTAAACTCAACAACCAACCCGCAACACCGCAACTCACTACGACCAGCCACGGCGGCAGTTTCCAGAACATCAGAGCGACCAGTGCCACAAGGGCAAGGCCGAAATCTTGCGGAGCGAGAACTGCGCTCGTCCATACTGGTTGATAGAGAGCTGCCAGCAGAAGGCCAACTACGGCTGCATTAATACCCTGCAACGCTGCTTGTGTACGGATATTGCGGCGCAGACTTTCCCAGAACGGCAATGCTCCCACAATCAGAAGGAAGGACGGTGCGAAAATTGCCAGCAGACAAACCAGACCACCCAGCCAGCCAGAAGGCACCTGGTTCATCGAAGCCCCGAGAAAGGCTGCAAAAGTGAACAACGGTCCAGGAACGGCCTGGGCAGCGCCGTAGCCAGCCAGGAATGTATCAGTGCTGACCCAGCCAGAAGGAACGACTTCAGTCTGCAGTAATGGCAGCACGACATGCCCGCCACCAAAAACCAGTGATCCGGTCCGGTAGAAAGTTTCTACCATTAACAGCGTCGGATTTGGGAATATCGCCGTCAGCAATGGTAACCCTGTCAGTAGCACAAAGAACAGCGTGAGCCAGAACAATCCGACGCGACGCCGTATTGAAACGGGCAGCGGATCATGTACCGTCGTCTGCTGAGGTTTGAACAGTAACATGCCAGTGACAGCCGCAGTGACGATTACTCCCACCTGTCCCCAGGCCGATGGCACAAGAAGCACAAAGCAGGTTGCCACTGCCATGACAGTAATACGCGGTATATCCGGGCAAAGATTTCGGGCCATGCCCCATACAGCTTGCGCGACCACCGCAACGGCTACCACTTTCAGCCCATGCAATACACCAGAGGGCATCACATCCCCGTAACTGGTCATCCCCAGCGCAAACAGGATCAGTGCAACTGCTGACGGTAGCGTGAAGCCGGCCCATGCTGCTAGCGCCCCGGTATAACCGGCCCGGGACAGCCCGAGCGCTATACCAACCTGACTGCTTGCTGGTCCCGGAAGGAACTGGCACAGAGCGACCAAATCTGCATAGCTGCGCTCGGTCAACCACTGCCGTCGCGTCACAAACTCATCGCGGAAGTAACCCAGATGGGCAATTGGGCCGCCGAAGGATGTCAGGCCAAGTCGGAAGAAAATCAGAAAGACAGCCCAGGGGCTGTGATCATTCCTGGCAGTATCGTTCATGGTCAGATCCTGATTGCTGGTTTTAGTGGCTATTATAATCGAATTTCGTTATCGAAATTCGATTATAATAGCCACTGCTCCCTGTGGATAGAATGATGTTTCATGCTTTCCAGATGTTTACTTCAAGAACAGTTTCAACTGCCTGGCCAGTTATGGGCTTTATTCACATTCAGTATTATTGCTGTCCTGCTTTTACCCGGAGTATGGTTTGCCGGGTGGTATTAAATTCTCTGGCAACCGCACTGATACTGGCCCCGGAATTAAGGCGCTCTGACACTATTTTTTTTTGCTCCTCGCTCAAGATGGGCGGACGACCGAAGCGTTTCCCGGCTGATCTTGCCCGAGAAATCCCTGAATGTGTGCGTTCAATCAGCAGATCCCTCTCAAACTCAGCCACAGCTGAAATCACCTGCATAGTCATTTTTCCGGCCGGGCTGGTTAAATCCACACCTCCGAGAGCGAGACAATGAACACGGATATCTAAAGTAGCCAGTTGTTCAACTGTTTTTCGGATATCCATCGCATTACGGCCGAGTCGGTCAAGTTTGGTGACAATCAATACGTCACCGCTTTCCATTCGATCAAGCAACCGGATGAACCCTGGTCTTTCGCTGGCAGCAACCGAACCACTTATATGTTCCTCAATCAGCCGCTGGGGTCTGATGGCAAAACCCGCCGCTTCAATTTCATGGCGCTGATTTTCTGTATTCTGTTCCAGAGTGGAGACCCGACAGTAGGCAAAAACTCGTGACATAGGAAACTTTCCGTACGCAAAGGGTGTCCGAATTATAACGTATGTACGAAACAAATTTCGCTGACTTTCGGACATATTGTTTGCGAGGCGTACGAAACCGACCGGTTTCGGTCAGTGCGAATGATAACTTTAATGAACTATGTGCAGGGGAAGCATTTATGCCACAGAGACAAATACTCAGTAGTGAAGAAAAAGAACGCTTGTTGATTGTGCCAGATGATGACGTATTTCTGACGCGCAGGTGCTTTCTGAGTGAACATGACCTCGCGCTCATTAATAAACACCGCAGGCCAGCTAACCGTCTGGGCTTTGCAGTTTTACTCTGTTATTTGCGAGGACCAGGGTTTCCTCCCGACAAAAGTATTTCACCTCACGACTGTGTTGTCTTCAGGCTGGCGGCTCATTTGAAAGTCCAGTCTGATTTGTGGGCCGAGTATGCATCAAGAGAGGTCACCCGCTGGGAACATCTGGCTGAACTCTACCGCTACCTGGAATTATCCCCTTTTAACCGGGCGCTGCAAAAAACCTGTATTCGCCACCTTTATCCCCACGCCATGCGGACAGACAGAGGTTTTTTACTTGCGGAGGAAATGCTCTCCTGGCTCCACAATAATAAGGTTATTTTCCCCTCTGTTGAAGTGATCGAACGAACCCTGGCCGAAGCAACAACACTTGCCAACAGGGCGGTTTTTTCTGCGCTTACCGCGCAGCTTGAACCAGGGCATAAAGCGGCACTGGACCGTCTGTTGGTATCTGAGGGTGAGCAACCTTCACGGCTGGCCTGGCTGCTCCAGCCTCCGGGAAAAATTAATGGTAAAAATGTCCTGCAACATATCGACCGGTTAAATGCGATTGAGTCGCTGGCACTCCCTGACGGCATTGCACTTTCCGTTCACCAGAACCGACTCCTGAAACTCGCACGCGAAGGCAGGAAAATGAGTAGCCGGGATCTGGCAAGATTCACGGATGTTCGCCGTTATGCCTCGCTGGTTTGTATCATATCGGAGGCCAGATCCACCCTGACTGACGAAGTTATTGATCTGCACGAGCGTATTCTGAGTAGTCTGTTCAGCAGGGCAAAACGTACTCAGGCCGAGCGGCTCCAGCAAACGGGAAAGCTGATTCAGAGTAAACTGAAGCAATACGTTACCGTCGGACAGGCATTACTTAACGCCAGAGAGTCCGGGGAAGATCCCTGGGCCGCAATAGAAGACGTCCTTCCCTGGCAGGAATTCATCAACAGCGTGGAAGAGACGCGGTTCCTGTCACGTAAGGACAACTTCGACCCGTTGCATCTGATCACAGAAAAATACAGTACGCTGCGTAAATACGCCCCCCGGATGCTGTCCGTGTTGCAGTTCAGGGCTGCACCCGCCGCAATGCAGCTCAGTGACGCATTGGATACCGTCAGAGATATGTATAGAAAACAACTCCGAAAAGTACCGCCTTCCGCGCCAATCGGGTTCATCCCGGAAAGCTGGAGAAAGGTTGTGATCACCCCCACCGGCATTGACCGAAAATATTACGAATTTTGCGTGCTGAATGAACTGAAGGGAGCCTTACGTTCAGGTGACACCTGGGTAAAGGGGTCACGCCGCTACAGGAATTTCGATGATTATCTGATCCCGTCAGACGATTTTGAAAAATCACTCCGGGATAACCAGTTACCCCTTGCTGTTCCGGCCGATTGCCATGAATACATCAAGAGCCGTTTGACGCTTCTTGCATCGCGTCTGGAAGAAGTTAACGCGATGGCGCTGGCCGGTGATTTACCCGATGTTGATATATCGGATAAAGGCGTGAAAATTACCCCGCTGGATAACAGTGTCCCTTCAGCAGCATCCCCTTTTGGCGATCTGGTTTATGGCATGCCCCCTCACCCTAAAAGGGGGCCGCTTGGAAAACGGAAAATATCCTACGTTAAGCCTGTTTTTTGAGCTGGCATGGCGGGCAGCTATGAGCGAAGTATAGTCATTCGCCCTATCTCTTTTGTCGCACTTTCAACAAGGGGGTCGCTTGGAAAGCGGAACGAGGTCAGTCTCCGCCCGGACTGCTCAGCTCTTTAAACAGCAAAAGAGAGGCATCTTATGAGAAGGGATTGTTCAGTATGTCAGGGCAGACTGCTTTTTCATCCGCAGGTACTGAGGGTAAATGCTCAATTCCGGTACGATTCTTACTCTATAGCCAGACAGAATTCAGCATTGTGCTGAACCCGAATCTTTTTTTACTCTGACAGGCCTGTTCATCAGAACCCTGAAAAAACAATTTTCCCGTTCACATTTTTATTTTCCATGTCCTCATGAGCCCGGCGAAGTGCTTTAGCATTCAGCCTGCCATACTCTGCCAGCAACGGAGGTTTGAGCTTACCGGAATCCAGCATGCATGAGAGTTTGTTAAGAATATCATGCTGTTTAGACATGTCCGCAGTAGCATGCATGGGGCGGGTAAACATTGCCTCCCAGTGAACAGAAACGCTCTTAAATTTGATCAAACGCAGATCCAGTGGTTCAGGGTCGTCGATGAGTCCGATACGGCCTTGTGGGGCAATAATTTCGGCCATATTTTCCCAGGCAGATGGCGTGGTGTACGTTGAGAAAATCCGGGTAATGGGAGGGAGTCCAGCAAGGCTGGCAACCTGTGGCGCAAGCGCACATGAATGATCCAGGACATAATGCGCACCAAACCCGCGAACCGCTCTGACACTCTCCTGCCGGGAGGCAGTCCCGATGATGTTCACCCGACTCAGAGTGCGGGCAAGCTGTATAGCCATACAAGGGACTCCGCCCGCACCGCCAAGCATCAACAGGGTCTGATCAGCATCTCCGTTCACTGACAACTGCAGACGATCAAATAACATTTCCCAGGCTGTCAGACCGGTCAGAGGAACCGACGCTGCAGCTTCAAAACTTAGTGCTGCCGGCTTTATCCCCGTAATGCGTTCGTCAACCAGCTGAAACTCTGCGTTGGCTCCCTGGCGATCGAGCACACCGGCATAGAAAACGTGGTCACCTGGCCTGAACAGCGTCACATCTGGTCCGGTTGCTTCAACAACACCGGAAGCGTCGTATCCCATAACTACCGGATTGCCTGCAGAGGGACTGATGTTTCGCCGGCTTTTCAGGTCCCGTGGGTTAACCGCGACCGCCCTGACTCTGATCAAAAGATCACGCCCCTTGGGCATGGATGGGTGGGGAAGCGACAAATCTTCAATAACGGATGTACTTTCCCGGGTTGCCAGAAACCAACGGCTTTCATTCTGTCTCCTTAAAAAGGTCAGTCACCAGATAAATAAATGTAAAAGTGTGCGGAACGCGATACCCGCCAGTGCCCCCGGCAGTGCAAATCGAAAAATACGCGGAAAGCGGGCGCTGGGTAATGCTGTCAACCTGTTGATGACTATTTTAATCTGTAGTCATTCAATCCTTGTAACATCAGGATGATCCTGGTGTCAGTGAAAATACGAAATCAACACGTTGGTATCATTACCCACCTGTGAACTGACGTCGGCATTTTGAATCTCACTTCGGCGTGCCCCCTCCGAATGGCGCAAAACATTTCGTGGTATGGCATGATAGCACCCGAAGAGAGTCAATTCAGGGTGGTAAATGTGAAACCAGTAACGCTATACGATGTCGCAGAGTATGCCGGTGTCTCTTATCAGACCGTTTCCCGCGTGGTGAACCAGGCCAGCCACGTCTCTGCGAAAACGCGGGAAAAGGTGGAAGCGGCGATGGCGCAGCTGAACTACATTCCCAACCGCGTGGCACAACAACTGGCGGGGAAACAGTCGTTGCTGATTGGCGTTGCTACCTCCAGTCTGGCCCTGCACGCGCCGTCGCAAATTGTCGCGGCGATTAAATCTCGCGCCGATCAACTGGGTGCCAGCGTGGTGGTGTCGATGGTAGAACGAAGCGGCGTCGAAGCCTGTAAAGCGGCGGTGCACAATCTTCTCGCGCAACGCGTCAGTGGGCTGATCATTAACTATCCGCTGGATGACCAGGATGCCATTGCTGTGGAAGCTGCCTGCGCTAATGTTCCGGCGTTATTTCTTGATGTCTCTGACCAGACTCCCATCAACAGTATTATTTTCTCCCATGAAGACGGTACGCGACTGGGCGTGGAGCATCTGGTCGCATTGGGTCACCAGCAAATCGCGCTGTTAGCGGGCCCATTAAGTTCTGTCTCGGCGCGTCTGCGTCTGGCGGGCTGGCATAAATATCTCACTCGCAATCAAATTCATCCGATAGCGGAACGGGAAGGCGACTGGAGTGCCATGTCCGGTTTTCAACAAACCATGCAAATGCTAAATGAGGGCATCGTTCCCACTGCGATGCTGGTTGCCAACGATCAGATGGCGCTGGGCGCAATGCGCGCCATTACCGAGTCCGGGTTGCGCGTTGGTGCGGATATCTCGGTAGTGGGATACGACGATACCGAAGACAGCTCGTGTTATATCCCGCCGTTAACCACCATCAAACAGGATTTTCGCCTGCTGGGGCAAACCAGCGTGGACCGCTTGCTGAAACTCTCTCAGGGCCAGGCGGTGAAGAGCAATCAGCTGTTGCCCGTCTCACTGGTGAAAAGAAAAACCACCCTACCGCCCAATACGCAAACCACCTCTCCCCGCACGTTGGCAGATTCCTTAATGCAGCTGGCACGACAAGTTTCCCGACTTGAAAGCGGGCAGTGAGCGCAACGCAATTAATGTGAGTCAGCTCACTCATTAGGCACCCCAGGCTTTACACTCTATGTGTCCGGCTCGTATGTTATGCGAAAATGTGAGCGGATAACAATTCACGCAGGATACAACTATGACAATGATTACGGATTCACTGGCCGTCGTATTACAACGTCGTGACTGGGAAAACCCTGGCGTTACCCAACTTAATCGCCTTGCGGCACATCCCCCTTTCGCCAGCTGGCGTAATAGCGAAGAGGCTCGCACCGATCGCCCTTCCCAAGAGTCGCGCAGCCTGAATGGTGAATGGCGCTTTGCCTGGTTTCCGGCACCAGAAGCGGTACCAGAAAGCTGGCTGGAGCGCGATCTTCCTGACGCCGATACTGTCATCGTCCCCTCAAACTGGCAGATGCACGGTTACGATGCGCCTATCTACACCAACGTGACCTATCCCATTGCGGTCAATCCGCCGTATGTTCCCACGGAGAATCCGACGGGTTGTTACTCGCTCACATTTAATGTTGATGAAAGCTGGCTACAGGAAGGCCAGACGCGAATTATTTTTGATGGTGTTAACTCGGCGTTTCATTTGTGGTGCAACGGGCGCTGGGTCGGTTACGGACAGGACAGTCGTTTGCCGTCTGAATTTGACCTGAGCGCATTTTTACACGCCGGAGAAAACCGCCTCGCGGTGATGGTGCTGCGCTGGAGTGACGGCAGTTATCTGGAAGATCAGGATATGTGGCGGATGAGCGGCATTTTCCGTGACGTCTCGTTGCTGCATAAACCGAGCACGCAAATCAGCGATTTCCATGTAGCCACTCACTTTAATGATGATTTCAGCCGCGCTGTACTGGAGGCAGACGTTCAGATGTACGGCGAGCTGCGCGATGAGCTGCGGGTGACGGTTTCTTTGTGGCAGGGTGAAACGCAGGTCGCCAGCGGCACCGCGCCTTTCGGCGGTGAAATTATCGATGAGCGTGGTGGTTATGCCGATCACGTCACCCTACGTCTGAACGTCGAAAACCCGAAACTGTGGAGCGCCGAAATCCCGAATCTCTATCGTGCGGTGGTTGAACTGCACACCGCCGACGGCACGCTGATTGAAGCAGAAGCCTGCGATGTCGGTTTCCGCGAGGTGCGGATTGAAAATGGTCTGCTGCTGCTGAACGGCAAGCCGTTGCTGATTCGCGGCGTTAACCGTCACGAGCATCATCCTCTGCATGGTCAGGTCATGGATGAGCAGACGATGGTGCAGGATATCCTGCTGATGAAGCAGAACAACTTTAACGCCGTGCGCTGTTCGCATTATCCGAACCATCCGCTGTGGTACACGCTGTGCGACCACTACGGCCTGTATGTGGTGGATGAAGCCAACATTGAAACCCACGGCATGGTGCCAATGAATCGTCTGACCGATGATCCGCGCTGGCTACCCGCGATGAGCGAACGCGTAACGCGAATGGTGCAGCGCGATCGTAATCACCCGAGTGTGATCATCTGGTCGCTGGGGAATGAATCAGGCCACGGCGCTAATCACGACGCACTCTATCGCTGGATCAAATCTGTCGATCCTTCCCGCCCGGTACAGTATGAAGGCGGCGGAGCCGACACCTTCGCAACCGATATTATTTGCCCGATGTACGCGCGCGTGGATGAAGACCAGCCCTTCCCGGCTGTGCCGAAATGGTCCATCAAAAAATGGCTTTCGTTGCCTGGAGAGACGCGCCCGCTGATCCTTTGCGAATACGCCCACGCGATGGGTAACAGTCTTGGCGGCTTCGCTAAATACTGGCAGGCGTTTCGTCAGTACCCCCGTTTACAGGGCGGCTTCGTCTGGGACTGGGTGGATCAGTCGCTGATTAAATATGATGAAAATGGCAATCCGTGGTCGGCTTACGGCGGTGATTTTGGCGATACGCCGAATGATCGCCAGTTCTGCATGAACGGTCTGGTCTTTGCCGACCGCACGCCGCATCCGGCGCTGACGGAAGCAAAACACCAGCAGCAGTTTTTCCAGTTCAGTTTATCCGGGCGAACCATCGAAGTGACCAGCGAATACCTGTTCCGTCATAGCGATAACGAGCTCCTGCACTGGATGGTGGCGCTGGATGGCAAGCCGCTGGCAAGCGGTGAAGTGCCTCTGGATGTCGCTCCACAAGGTAAACAGTTGATTGAACTGCCTGAACTACCGCAGCCGAAGAGCGCCGGACAACTCTGGCTAACGGTTCACGTAGTGCAACCGAACGCGACCACATGGTCAGCAGCCGGACACATCAGCGCCTGGCAGCAGTGGCGTCTGGCGGAAAACCTCAGCGTGACACTCCCCTCCGCGCCCCACGCCATCCCGCAACTGACCACCAGCGAAACGGATTTTTGCATCGAGCTGGATAATAAGCGTTGGCAATTTAACCGCCAGTCAGGCTTTCTTTCACAGATGTGGATTGGCGATAAAAAACAACTGCTGACGCCGCTGCGCGATCAGTTCACCCGCGCACCGCTGGATAACGACATTGGCGTAAGTGAAGCGACCCGCATTGACCCTAACGCCTGGGTCGAACGCTGGAAGGCGGCGGGCCATTACCAGGCCGAAGCAGCGTTGTTGCAGTGCACGGCAGATACGCTTGCCGACGCGGTGCTGATTACCACGGTCCACGCGTGGCAGCATCAGGGGAAAACCTTATTTATCAGCCGGAAAACCTACCGGATTGATGGAAGTGGTCAAATGGCGATTACCGTTGATGTTGAAGTGGCGAGCAATACGCCACATCCGGCGCGGATTGGCCTGACCTGCCAGCTGGCGCAGGTAGCAGAGCGGGTAAACTGGCTCGGATTAGGGCCGCAAGAAAACTATCCCGACCGCCTTACTGCGGCCTGTTTTGACCGCTGGGATCTGCCATTGTCAGACATGTATACCCCGTACGTCTTCCCGAGCGAAAACGGTCTGCGCTGCGGGACGCGCGAATTGAATTATGGCCCACACCAGTGGCGCGGCGACTTCCAGTTCAACATCAGCCGCTACAGTCAACAGCAACTGATGGAAACCAGCCATCGCCATCTGCTGCACGCGGAAGAAGGCACATGGCTGAATATCGACGGTTTCCATATGGGGATTGGTGGCGACGACTCCTGGAGCCCGTCAGTGTCGGCGGAATTCCACCTTAGCGCCGGTAGCTACCATTACCAGTTGCTCTGGTGTCAAAAATAATAATAACCGGGCAGGCCATGTCTGCCCGTATTTCGTGTAAGGAAATCCATTATGTACTATTTAAAAAACACAAACTTTTGGATGTTCGGTTTATTCTTTTTCTTTTACTTTTTTATCATGGGAGCCTACTTCCCGTTTTTCCCGATTTGGCTACATGACATCAACCATATCAGCAAAAGTGATACGGGTATTATTTTTGCCGCTATTTCTCTGTTCTCGCTATTATTCCAACCGCTGTTTGGTCTGCTTTCTGACAAACTCGGGCTGCGCAAATACCTGCTGTGGATTATTACCGGCATGTTAGTGATGTTTGCGCCGTTCTTTATTTTTATCTTCGGGCCACTGTTACAATACAACATTTTAGTAGGATCGATTGTTGGTGGTATTTATCTAGGCTTTTGTTTTAACGCCGGTGCGCCAGCAGTAGAGGCATTTATCGAGAAAGTCAGCCGTCGCAGTAATTTCGAATATGGTCGCGCGCGGATGTTTGGCTGTGTTGGCTGGGCGCTGTGTGCCTCGATTGTCGGCATCATGTTCACCATCAATAATCAGTTTGTTTTCTGGCTGGGTTCTGGCTGTGCATTCATCCTCGCCGTTTTACTCTTTTTCGCCAAAACGGATGCGCCCTCTTCTGCCACGGTTGCCAATGCGGTAGGTGCCAACCATTCGGCATTTAGCCTTAAGCTGGCGCTGGAACTGTTCAGACAGCCAAAACTGTGGTTTTTGTCACTGTATGTTATTGGCGTTTCCTGCACCTACGATGTTTTTGACCAACAGTTTGCTAATTTCTTTACTTCGTTCTTTGCTACCGGTGAACAGGGTACGCGGGTATTTGGCTACGTAACGACAATGGGCGAATTACTTAACGCCTCGATTATGTTTTTTGCGCCACTGATCATTAATCGCATCGGTGGGAAAAACGCCCTGCTGCTGGCTGGCACTATTATGTCAGTACGTATTATTGGCTCATCGTTCGCTACCTCAGCACTGGAAGTGGTTATTCTGAAAACGCTGCATATGTTTGAAGTACCGTTCCTGCTGGTGGGCTGCTTTAAATATATTACCAGCCAGTTTGAAGTGCGTTTTTCAGCGACGATTTATCTGGTCTGTTTCTGCTTCTTTAAGCAACTGGCGATGATTTTTATGTCTATTCTGGCGGGCAATATGTATGAAAGCATCGGTTTCCAGGGCGCTTACCTGGTGCTGGGTCTGGTGGCGCTGGGCTTCACCTTAATTTCCGTGTTCACGCTTAGCGGCCCCGGCCCACTTTCTCTGCTGCGTCGCCAGGTGAATGAAGTCGCTTAAGAAATTAATGTCGGATACGGCGCGAGCGCCTTATCCGACCAACTTATCAGGACGGAATGGGCTTTGTTGAATAAATCAGATTTAGGGTAAGTCTCCCCCGTAGCGGGTTGTGTTTACAGGCAATACGCACGCTTTCAGGCATACCTGCTTTCGTCATTTTGTTCAGCGCTCGTACCAGGGCCATAGCCTCCGCAACCTGACCATCGTAGTCACGCAGCGTCAGTGAACCCCCGAACAGCTGTTTTACCCGGTACATCGCCGTTTCCGCTATCGAGCGACGGTTGTAGTCTGTTGTCCATTTCCACCGCGCATTACTCCCGGTCATTCGCTGATTAGCCACTGCACGGTTACGGTCTGCATATTCACCGGGCCAGTAACCCGCACCTTTTCGGGGAGGGATAAGCGCGCTGATTTTCTTACGCCGCAGTTCATCGTGACATAGCCGGGTATCGTAAGCGCCATCGGCGGCGGCTGACCTGATTTTCCGGTGGGTTTGCCAGATTAACCCGGGGAAGGCCTCTGAGTCCGTAACGTTGTTCAGCGACAGGTCTGCACAGATGATTTCATGTGTGTTGCTGTCAACTGCCAGATGCAACTTTCGCCATATACGACGGCGTTCCTGGCCATGCTTTTTGACTTTCCATTCGCCTTCACCAAAGACCTTCAGCCCGGTGGAATCAATCACCAGATGCGCGATTTCACCCCGGGTGGACGTTTTGAAACTGACATTAACCGACTTTGCGCGCTTGCTGACACTGGTGTAATCCGGGCAGCGCAACGGAACATTCATCAGTGTAAAAATGGAATCAATAAAACCCTGCGCAGCCCGCAGGGTCAACCTGAACACGCGTTTAATGACCAGAACGGTGGTGATGGCGAGATCAGAATAGCGCTGAGGTCTTCCCCGTGATGAAGGCGTTGCCGACTCATACCAGGCCTGAATAGCTTCATCATCCAGCCAGAAAGTTATGGAGCCACGGTTGATGAGGGCTTTATTGTAGGTGGGCCAGTTGGTGATTTTGAACTTTTGCTTTGCCACGGAACGGTCTGCGTTGTCGGGAAGATGCGTGATCTGATCCTTCAACTCAGCAAAAGTTCGATTTATTCAACAAAGCCGTTCAGCGTCGTTGAGTGATGCAGAAGACGATCCAGGATCGCCGTCGCCAGCACGTTATCACCGAACATTTCACCCCAGTCGGCGAACCCTTTGTTTGACGTCAGGATGATGCTCGCTTTTTCATACCGGCGGTTCAGCAGCCGGAAGAACAGACTCGCCTCCTCACGGTTCATTGGCAGATAACCTATTTCATCCAGGATAAGCACCCGCGCATAACTCAGTTGCTGCAGCTGACGTTCAAGACGATTTTCCTGCTTCGCCTTTATCCGTGACAACGCCCGTTGCTGGCCTGTTCGCCTGCTCTGTCGGGTGCTGGATGTTCATCCCAGTGGCTTTTACGCCTGGCTTCAGCAGCCGCATTCACAACGCCATCAGGCAGACCTGAGACTGACAGGACAGATTAAACAGTTCTGGCTGGAATCGGGATGCGTCTATGGTTATCGCAAGATCCATCTGGATCTGCGGGACAGCGGGCAACAGTGCGGAGTGAACAGAGTCTGGCGACTGATGAAACGTGTCGGGATAAAGGCTCAGGTCGGATACCGGAGCCCGCGGGCACGTAAAGGCGAGGCCAGTATCGTGTCGCCCAACAGGCTCCAGCGACAGTTCAATCCGGATGCTCCGGATGAGCGTTGGGTAACCGACATAACCTATATCAGGACCCACGAAGGCTGGCTGTATCTTGCCGTGGTTGTTGATCTGTTCTCACGCAAAATTATCGGCTGGTCCATGCAATCCCGGATGACAAAGGACATTGTCCTGAACGCACTGCTGATGGCTGTATGGCGGCGTAATCCCCAAAAACAGGTGCTGGTTCATTCGGATCAAGGCAGCCATTATACGAGCAGGCAGTTCCGGCAGTTACTGTGGCGATACCGGATCAGGCAGAGTATGAGTCGGCGTGGAAACTGCTGGGATAACAGCCCAATGGAGCGCTTCTTCAGGAGTCTGAAGAACGAATGGGTGCCGGCGACGGGCTATGTAAGCTTCAGCGATGCAGCTCGCGCAATAACGGACTATATCGTTGGATATTACAGCGCACTAAGACCGCACGAATATAATGGTGGGTTACCGCCAAACGAATCAGAAAACCGATACTGGAAAAACTCTAACGCGGTGGCCAGTTTTTGTTGACCACTTCAGACGCTAAATTTTTTCCTTCTGGCGAACCAACAAACAGCCCGTTTATAGATAGATTCTGCTGACGACAAAAGGATTAACCCCTGAAATTGCACTGGATTGTCACCTGAAGATGTGCAGGACAAGCCAGATTACTCTGACAAGGGATACCATCGTAATTTAGCAAAAACACCTAAGACCTAAACGACAGCTAAGTACATAGTGCCGGACGGATCATGATTTTTTATTTAACTTACGGACTTCATTTTTCAGCAAATATCTTTTCTCTTCTGTTGTAAACTTATGAAAGCGTTACGCGAAATCCCGCAAGGTTACAGGGGTGTACCAGGCCGGAAATCGCGTAGCGCTCTCTTCTCTTCTTTTTCCTGCCTAACATGTACATCCTGGCATTACTCCAATTCTCCCAAAAACCGTAAAACAGCCATCAACCCGCGTCATTACTGGCTTCATGGAGGATCTGAGCAGAAAAACGATCCTTTACGCATTTGGTTTTACCCGCAATAATGCGGGATAAGACAACAAAAGGATCCGCGCGCTGCGATTTATTGTCATGGCAGGATCGGCCCGTCAGGTGCAAAATACCTGTATCCATAAACAGTGCGTGCGCTACGTGAAAAATAACTCATGAACAGCATCATTCCCTTGCAGAATTCACCAGAACGCGTCTCTCTGCTGCCGATCGCCCCGGGCGTTGATTTTGCGACCGCGGTGGCACTCCGGCGGATGGCCACCTCAACAGGTGCCACGCCGGCTTACCTCCTGGCGCCGGAAGTGAGCGCCCTCCTCTGGTATATGCCTGACCAGCGTCACCACATGTTGTTCGCCACCATGTGGAATACCGGGATCCGTATCGGTGAAGCCCGGACGCTCACCCCGGAATCGTTCGACCTGGATGGTCTGCGCCCTTTTGTTCGGGTGCTGTCGGAAAAAGTGCGGGCACGTCGTGGCCGGCCGCCAAAAGATGAAGTGCGTCTGGTACCGCTGACGGATGCCAGTTTTGTACGTCAGATGGAAAGCTGGATGGTCACCACCCGCCCCCGCCGGCGTGAGCCGTTATGGCCGGTCACGGATGAGACAATGCGCAACTGGCTGAAACAGGCGGTGAAGCGGGCTGAAGCTGACGGCGTGCATTTTTCGATCCCCGTGACGCCGCATACTTTCCGTCACAGCTATATTATGCACATGCTTTATCACCGGCAGCCCAGGAAGGTCATCCAGGCACTGGCCGGGCATAAGGATCCGCGCTCGATGGAAGTCTATACCCGGGTATTTGCGCTGGACATGGCTGCCACCCTGGCCGTTCCCTTTACCGGTGATGGGCGAGATGCCGCGGAGATCCTTCGCTCCCTGCCCCCGGCCGGCTGAGATTGACGGCCCTGGCATGACGTCCTGTATTCCGCTAATATGGAATACAGGAGCAGAGAGCATTCAGCCCCCTCCCTGCTCTAGCACACCAGGCCATCATGCTGATGACTGAACCGCCATGGTCTTACCCGGTGACCTGCAATCCTGCAGGCATCAACATACCGCAGTCAAGACAGGGCACAATGCAGGCATACTGGCCGTGCATCCCACTGTGCGTTTTTCCTGGAAGCTCAGCAAATCATCCCGTTAACCGCGAAAGTCATTCACCATCTGTGGCCAACACCTTTCTGCCATCCGGCTCCCGTTTCCTAATCGCATTTAGCAGTGTGAAGCTGGCGCCGGGTTATACAGACAGCTGCAGTCTCATCCTGCCGGGCTAAACCTGCAGTACACAGGGGAACGGATACCGTCAGGTAACATGACCGTCTCAGCACCCGATTGAGATTTTCATAAGGGGTATAGAGCTTTACTGAAAAATTGACTGTGGCATGTTATCACCCATGGAATGGTTAACAGACCAGGGATTACCCCCATTTAACCCGCATGCCGTAGTCAATATCTGCGTATCACGACCCCAAATCACATATTACAGTCAATATTGTTCGATCCGGGCAGAGATGATAGAGAATAAATATTGACTGCGGTATGCGTGATGCATATCACAGTCAATGGAATGTCCTTAGCGGCATCCGGCAGTCATGTTATGCATATCGCAGTCAATTTTCTGGCTTCATCGCTGAGAGGGCTTCAGCCAGTTTAAGAGGATCGATGCCAGCAGCCTTCAGCGCCTTAATGACTTCGTCATAATTTTGCTCTGGCGCCTTCTCTTCTTCCTCTTTGCGCGGAACCTTCACAGGACCACTGATGAGTTTGGGGTTGCGATAATGCACGCTGAAATAGGTGGCTCGGCCACGTTTAAACTCGGTGTAATCCAGATAACCAATATCCCGCAGCTGCTCCATCGCCTTACGCACCGTGTGGTTCTGCGTATAGACATTTGAGGTGAGATTTAGCCGGTCACGCATCCGTTTCATGGAAATAGGTGCAGGATTCTGGGGAAGACTTTCGATGTAGGTATAAAGCGCCTGGGCTGATTCCTTGCGCTGCAGGGCGTCAATGGCTTTCAGCCGCAGCAGTACCCTTCTGTCCATGTGGTAAAGCTCAAACAGCTTAGGTTCAGCCTTTATCTCAACGATATCCTCGGTGATGTCATAATAGGCTGACTGCACCAGATGGGTGGTCCATCCTTTGGTCTCGCTCTGGAACTTCAGCGTAACCGAGGCAAGTTTAAACAGGGAATTACTGATGCGATCGCGCATTTTTTTGTTTGAACGACGGGAGTTAAATCCGCACATCTTAACGAATTCGACGAACGACAGTTCCAGGGTGTCACTTTTTACCCCATACTCCGACATGGAACGAATTATCCCCAGCCAGACTTTAAAATCCGTGTCCATATCAAGACGCGAACCGGTGATCTTAACGTCAGTGTACCCTTCGCTTTTGGCAATAGACAGCTGTACAAGCTCCTCAGTCGCGTCTGTAACGTTTTTCCGGTTCGCCTTGCTCTTCCCTGTTGATTTCAGAGTTGGGACGAAGAGACCGAGTCTCATGAGCGCTACTGGCTGCACGGTACTGGTGCTGTTGACATCCAGCTTAACAACTTCGCCGGTTGTCTTATCAACTTCCTGAAGGTTCAGAAGTAAGCTGTTATTTTCGCTCGTCATCTTGATCCTCAACGGTTATCCACAAAAGGATGTAGTAATACGTATCGCAGTCAACGGATATACATACCTCAGTAAATACCGTTGCATATCACAGTATTAGATTATGCATATAACAGTCAACATTTTACATTCCGCAGTCGATCCAGACAGACGTTAAAGCCAGTTACAGCGCATGCTGGAGCGATCCGGGGATCTCTTTTGGATCTCACTATGATCTCCTTGGGATCAATTATTGGATCGAGACCTTGAATAACTCAGATACAAGGCCGGAAGCGCCACACCAGGTATCCAGAACCCTGCCCTGATTTTCCTGAATACGCTCTGGAAGATTGAGATCTACAGGTACAACAATGAAACATTGACTACGGTATGCTGAGTCGTCTTTCCTCTTTCTCGACACAGATACAGTAAGTATCATGCCACAGTCAATATATTACATATCGCAGTCAATTTCATTATAACTGGCTGATCCCGAGCCATCTTAAGCAACCCGACGTACGTGCAATCTGTGAATTCTGTGATTTTCCGCTTCCTCGCCGCTTTCTCACTCCGTGAGATCGCTTACTGCGGCGAGCGGCAGTGATTAATATTGGCTGCGGTATGTACTCTTTTGTACTCCCCTGCGGTCTTTGCATCACCCAATGCGGTTCACTTTGCACTTTTTCGTGCACTTTGCGTTTTTATTGTTGCTTTGCAATAAATTCCAAGATTTAATAAAATAATGCAAAGTGATGATTAAAGGATGTTCAGTATGGGACTCATGGATACACTCAACCAGTGCATAAGTGCTGGTCATGAAATGACGAAAGCAATCGCCATTGCGCAGTTTAATGATGACAGTCCGGAAGCCCGGAAAATAACCCGGCGCTGGAGGATTGGTGAAGCAGCAGATTTAGTTGGCGTGTCATCTCAGGCTATCAGGGATGCCGAGAAAGCTGGCCGGCTGCCTCACCCTGATATGGAAACCCGTGGAAGAGTTGAGCAACGCGTTGGTTATACCATCGAGCAAATCAATCACATGCGGGATGTATTTGGTACACGACTGCGCCGTGCTGAAGATGCGTTTCCGCCGGTGATTGGTGTTGCTGCTCACAAAGGTGGTGTTTACAAAACCTCCGTTTCTGTTCACCTGGCTCAGGACCTGGCCCTGAAAGGATTACGCGTTCTGCTTGTCGAGGGTAATGATCCTCAGGGCACAGCCTCGATGTATCACGGATGGGTGCCCGATCTTCATATACACGCGGAAGATACTCTCCTGCCCTTTTATCTTGGTGAAAAGGATGATGCCAGTTATGCGATAAAACCAACCTGCTGGCCTGGCCTTCATATCATTCCGTCCTGCCTGGCACTGCATCGCATTGAAACTGAACTGATGGGCAAATTTGATGAAGGAAAACTGCCCACCGACCCGCATCTGATGCTCCGCCTTGCTATTGAAACGATCGCTCATGACTATGATGTGATTGTTATCGACAGCGCACCGAACCTCGGTATTGGCACGATCAATGTCGTATGCGCTGCTGATGTGCTGATTGTTCCCACCCCGGCAGAGCTGTTCGATTACACTTCTGCACTGCAGTTTTTCGATATGCTTCGTGATCTACTCAGGAATGTGGATCTTAAAGGCTTTGAGCCGGATGTCCGTATTCTGCTTACCAAATACAGTAATAACAATGGTTCGCAGTCCCCGTGGATGGAAGAACAAATTCGCGATGCATGGGGAAGCATGGTTCTTAAAAATGTGGTACGTGAAACCGATGAAGTTGGTAAAGGCCAGATCCGCATGAGAACCGTTTTCGAACAGGCGATTGATCAACGTTCTTCGACCGGCGCATGGCGAAACGCACTTTCAATCTGGGAACCTGTTTGTAATGAGATTTTTGATCGTCTGATTAAACCACGCTGGGAGATTAGATAATGAAGCGTGCCCCTGTCATTCCAAGGCATACCACACATACTCAATCGACTGAAGATACTTCATCACCGGCGCCGGCCGCGCCGATGGTGGATTCATTAATTGCGCGCGTGGGTGCTATGGCCCGCGGTAATGCTATCTCTCTTCCGGTATGTGGACGGGAAGTAAAATTTACCCTTGAGGTGCTCCGGGGAGACTCTGTTGAGAGCGCCTCACGCGTATGGTCAGGAAATGAGCGTGATCAGGAACTACTTACCGAAGATGCTCTGGATGATCTCATTCCTTCATTTTTACTGACCGGTCAGCAGACTCCAGCTTTCGGCCGCCGGGTTTCTGATGTCATAGAAATTGCAGACGGCAGCCGTCGCCGTAAAGCCGCAATCCTGACGGAAAGTGATTATCGCGTTCTGGTTGGTGAACTGGACGATGAGCAGATGGCTGCATTGTCCCGACTGGGTAACGATTATCGGCCGACGAGTGCTTATGAACGTGGCCTGCGTTATACAAGCCGGCTGCAGAATGAGTTTGCAGGAAATATTTCTGCGCTTGCCGATGCGGAAAATATCTCTCGTAAGATCATTACCCGCTGTATTAATACGGCCAAACTGCCTAAATCCGTTGTTGCCCTGTTTGCACATCCTGGAGAACTGTCTGCCCGGTCAGGTGAAGCCCTTCAGAAGGCTTTTGCAGATAAAGAAGAATTACTGAAGCAGCAGGCTGAGACTCTCCACGATCAGAAGAAAGCGGGACTAATCTTTGAAGCTGAAGAGGTCATTAGTCTTTTAACATCCGTACTGAAACAATCTCCCGCATCAAGAGTTAATCTGAGCTCACGTCATCAGTTTGCTCCAGGGGCAACAGCATTGTATAAGGGCGATAAAATGGTGCTTAACCTGGATAAGTCCCGCATTCCTGCGGAGTGTATAGAGAAAATAGAAGCCATTCTTAAGGAGCTTGAGAAACCAGGAGTCTGATGCGGACACGCATTAGTCTACGGTGATCTCCCTTTACTTCATTTCCTTTCTCACAGGCCAGAAAACATAACTGGCCTGAATATTCTCTCTGGGACCACGGTCCCACCTGCATCGTCGGTCAGCTTATCTGCCTGGGACCACGGTCCCACCTGTATCGCCGGTCAGGTTATCTCCCTGGGACCACGGTCCCACCTGCGTCATCTGTCAGCTTATCTGCCTGGGACCATGGTCCCACCTGCGTCGTCGGCCAGCTTATCTGCCTGGGACCACGGTCCCACCTGCGTCGTCGGTCAGCTTATCTGCCTGGGACCACGGTCCCACCTGCGTCATCTGTCAGCTTATCTGCCTGGGACCACGGTCCCACCTGTATCGCCGGTCAGGTTATCTCCCTGGGACCACGGTCCCACCTGCATCGTCGGTCAAGTTATCTCCCTGGGACCATGGTCCCACCTGCGTCGTCGGTCAGCTTATCTGCCTGGGACCACGGTCCCACCTGCGTCATCTGTCAGCTTATCTGCCTGGGACCACGGTCCCACCTGTATCGCCGGTCAGGTTATCTCCCTGGGACCACGGTCCCACCTGCATCGTCGGTCAAGTTATCTCCCTGGGACCATGGTCCCACCTGCGTCGTCGGTCAGCTTATCTGCCTGGGACCACGGTCCCACCTGCGTCATCTGTCAGCTTATCTGCCTGGGACCACGGTCCCACCTGCATCGTCGGCACATTATTAGTTAGGGATAACGGTTCAATCAATGCCTGTCACGAACAGGTATTGGCTTGTCGCCAGCAACCCGATGAGCGGAGTAATCACGCAGCAGGGCGGCTATTACAGGCGATGGTGAAAGCTCTATTGGGATCTGAACGAAGCATGTTGAGTGAAATTTGCAAAATTTCGCAGAGTATGCAGCTTAATCTTTAAATTTCCGCCGGCATTTTTAAAGCCAGCTACCGACGCTGCGCGTTGGCCGGCCCTTCGTCCGGCGGGTAACCAGTACCGGCCGATCTTACGACCCTGGATGAACATCATCCCGTCAGCAGCGTCTCCACTGTGATGTCGTTTTTCACACTGTGCGATCACAAAATAGAACGGGGAGGGACAACATATGGTAGGAAAAGCAACTGCCAGAGACACAATATATTGATTATCCACAGTAACGGGGGATAACCGTGTGGGTAACATATTGAAAGTCCGTCACGTTATCGTATTAATTGACTTTGTAGACACCACTGGACCATAAAAAGAATCCGGGGGAATCATCACAGCGCATAAACATACCGTTTGTTTTTGGGGGACGGCAAGGAGGCCCCTGTTATCCAGTGCGCCGTAAAACCCCGACCTTCAGGGCGGGGATATAAGGCGCGGTTTTCCGACTAACTTCGGTTAAAATAGCCTCATGAAACGACTTCAAGCCTTCAAATTCCAGTTAAGACCGAATGGTCAGCAGGAGCGCGATATGCGGCGCTTCGCTGGGGCTTGTCGCTTCGTCTTTAACCGTGCGCTGGCGCTTCAAAACGAAAACCATGAAGCGGGGAACAAATATGTTTCCTACACCAAAATGGCTTCATGGCTCATTGAGTGGAAATCACACCCTGATACCCAGTGGCTAAAAGACACGCCATCACAGCCGTTGCAGCAGTCGCTCAAAGATCTGGAGCGCGGCTACAAGAATTTCTTCCAGAAGCGTGCAGCATTCCCTCGTTTCAAGAAACGCGGCCAAAACGATGCCCGCAAGGCGTGAAGCTCGATCAGACCAACAATCGTATATCGCTTCCTAAGTTGGGCTGGATACGCTATCGCAATAGCCGTGAAGTCATCGGCGAAGTTAAAAACGTCACGGTCATCCAGTCATGCGGCAAATGGTACGTTAGCATCCAGACGGAATACGAAGTGCCTGAACAGGTTCATAAGGCAGCGTCAATGGTCGGTTTGGACGCCGGAGTCACGAAACTTGCCACGCTTTCTGATGGCACCGTATACCAGCCAGTCAACAGCTTCAAAGCAAGCCAGCGTAAGCTGGCTATGCTTCAACGGCAGTTAAGCCGCAAAGTTAAATTCAGTGCCAGTTGGCAGAAACAGAAGAAAAAAATCCAGCGTCTGCACTCACACATTGCCAATATCCGGCGCGACTACCTTCACAAAGTCACCAGTGAAATCAGCAAAAACCACGCGATGATCGTCATTGAGGACTTGAAGGTCAGTAACATGTCGAAATCGGCAAAAGGTACGGCAGAGCGGCCCGGACGAAACATCAGAGCCAAATCAGGCTTAAACCGTTCGATACTGGATCAGGGCTGGTACGAAATGCGCAGACAGCTTGAGTACAAGCAGCTCTGGCGTGGTGGTCAGGTACTGGCGATACCTCCGGCATACACAAGCCAGCGTTGTGCCTGCTGTGGTCATACGGCGAAAGAAAACCGTCAAACGCAAAGTAAATTCGTGTGTCAGGTATGCGGCTATACCGAGAACGCCGATATCAACGGAGCACGTAACATTTTAGCGGCAGGACATGCCGTGCTTGCCTGTGGAGGGATGATACAGTCGGGCCGCCCGCTGAAGCAGGAACCCACCGAGGCGAGTCAGGCTCCGGTCTGAACGCTGTAGGAATCCTCGCCCTTCAGGGCGGGGAGGATGTCAACAATTGCACCAGGTCTTTTTCGTCCAGCGCATCGAGCATTTGTTCATACAGAGCCGCGGGCACACAATAAAAAACAGGGCGGTTGCGGTCAATAATCGCGACCGGGTAGCCGCCGCCGGCACTGGCGGTGGCCACCGGATCGTTTTTAAGTTCTCAGACGCTGGCAGTCACATCACACAGAATGATGTTTGTCATGGTTCCCTCCTGAGACAAGTCATCTGTATGATCGGTAAAGTAAGCTCTGGCGGCAAGTCCCGTCTGTCATTTCGACGGTCAGAAACGGGCAACCGGCAGCTCCTTCCAGCGGGTGGTATATGCCGGTGACAGCATCTCCCGTTTCATCTGCCAGTCCGGCGCAATACCCCGTCCGGCAAACCAGACTTTCCCGAGTCCGGAATGATTAATGCCGTCGAGTACCTTCATCAGCGCATCGCTGTGCGGCCGTGGCTGCACGTCATCGAACAGATTCAGCTGCGCGACGCCGTTCGGACTGAAATCATTGAGCATTATCCCCGCTTTTGCGTAGCGGTGGCCATCGAGCCAGATCCTGTCCAGAGACCTGACCGCTGCCGCGATAATGTCCCGGGTGTCACGGGTAGGGGTGTTCAGTTTTTCCGTGGCCACGTTACCGTAATACGGCTCATTAACCGCAAAAGGGGATGTCTTGATGAAGGTGCTGATATGCCGGCAGTACTGTCGCTCACCGCGCAACTTTTCCGCCGCGCGCTCGGCATACTGGCAGACGGCCTGGCGCATTTCTTCGTAGGTGGTGATCCGCTGCCCGAAGCTGCGACTGCAGACAATCTGCTGTTTCGGCGGCGGCGCTTCCTCCAGTGAAATGCAACTCTCGCCGTTCAGCTCACGTACCGTGCGCTCCAGAACTACGTTGAAGTTTTTCCGGATAAATGTGGGGTTCGTCAGCGACAGCTGCAGGGCGGTGGTGATCCCCATAACGTGCAGCTTTTTCGCTATCCGGTTCCCCACGCCCCAGATTTCTTCCACCGGCTGCAGGCTGAGTAATTTTGCCGTTCTGCGTGGATTTTCGGGCGACAGCGCCAGTACCCCCCTAAATTGTGGCCATTCCTTTGACGCCCACTGCGCCGATTTGGCCAGTGTTTTTGTGGCGCCGAAGCCGACACCGATCGTCAGTCCGGTTCCACTGAGAACATGCCCACGCAGCTGCCTGCCAAAATCCTCCAGATCCATACAGTGGCCAATTCCCCGGGCATCCAGGAAACATTCGTCAATTGAGTATTGTTCGACGCGGGGCGACAGCTCTTCCAGCAGGGCGACCACACGGTTACTCAGGCTCGCGTAGAGCTCGTAGTTGCTGGAAAAAACGTACAATTTTTCAGGAAACTGCGCCTCTTTGAGCTGGAACCAGGGGGGGCCCATCTTTATACCCAGCAGTTTGGCTTCAGCACTCCGGGCAATAACGCAGCCATCGTTGTTACTGAGAACGACGACAGGTTTGCCGCGCAAATCCGGCCTGAAAACCTTCTCGCAACTGGCATAGAAGGAGTTGACGTCAGCCAGGGCGAACATCAGTCTGCCCTCCGGGTTTTATGAATGAAGGCTGTCACCACACCGAAAATTTGCAGCGTTTCCGGATCCGGGTACAGGGAAGGGAAGTCCGGGTTCATCGCCTGCAGGGCTGGCCGCGGCGTCAGAAGCAGGCGTTTTACCGTAAATTCACCCTCAATTTCCGCGATAACAATATCCCCGTGCCGCGGCTGTTCTGCTTTATCCACGACCAACAGATCGCCGGAATAGAGGCCAATATCAGTCATTGAGTTGCCAATCGCCCTGACAAAATAGGTGGAGTGGCGCCGGTGAATGCAGTACTCATTCAGATCCAGTTCAGACTCAGTGTAGTCTGCTGCCGGTGACGGAAAACCCGCAGGGCATCGCTCTGTGAACAAAGGAATTTTTACTATGCTGGCTTCTGATACTGCAGGAATGAACTTCATCGTTTTTTTCCTCGCTTAAGGCTGTATATATATACAGTATTATTTTGCGGAGGCCGTTTTTTTTCAAGTCATCTTGTTGCCGTTGTCTGTAACCATTTGCTGTTCCTGCAAAAACAGGGAAATTTCAGAAGGATCGCTGCCAGTCCGGAGAATCGTTATCTAATAAAATGTAATATACTGAAGTACAGTGCATTTATTCTGAGTGGAGTGATTATGAATACGGGTTTAAGGCAGGTTCTGCGATATGCAGGCGTCCCGGTTGACGCCGCTGAACCGGTGCGCCGGCAATTCGGTAGCCGCCTGATTTTAATCGTGACGGTTGCTCTTCTTCCGCTGTTGATTGTTGACGTCCCTCAGTGGCTATTTGTGCTCTCTCAGATTATCTGGGGAAGCGGTATGTACATTGGTATCTCCGTGGCCAGTGATAAACCAGATCGCCGATAAGCTCAGAACGAGAGGTCTCCCGGGCCGCCTGGTGACGGGCAGCTGATAAACTGGCGCCATGCCATCAACACCGGATAAGGACGTCGCCGGCTTGTCTTTGCCGCCGGCTCCGCTTTGTCCGGCCCCCTCCCTCCGGTCTGCGGCCTTTATACGCAGCCATCGCGTCGCGATGCCAGCTTCTGCTTTTCTCCCTGCGCTCGTAAACCGCGACAGGGGAGCTCATGTTGTATCTCCTGCATCGCTTCGGGTAGTGCCGTGCCTTCACTTTAGCCCGGCCGCTGCAGATGCAAGGGTTCGCTGGCGCCGCCATCCTCGCCCGGTCGCAGTTTTTTTATGAAGCTCGCCGTTCTTCCCGTCGTTTTCTCGCTCAGGTTTCGCTCTAAAACCGTCCAGACCAGCTTCGTGCTTTATCTGCGCTGCGGCCTCCGGTGTCGCCCTTGCATCTTCCGCTTTCCGCCGGGCTGTCGTGTCGGCACGGCACAACCCGGTGCCGCAATCTTATGAACCTGTGGAGGTTGCTATGTATCATGCCCGTCAAACCATGCTGAATGTAGAGGAGTCCGACCGTCTCTCGTTCCTGCCGGATCTGTTTGGTAACGATTTTCTGGCCGGAGAGATGCAGGTCTATGCGCTCGCTGAGAAACACATCACCGATTACTGCGGAGGCTTCTGGCATTTCATCCGTATTCCGGAGGGCGGCGGCTACATGATGCCTGACGGTGACCGTTTCCCCGGATAACTGGTTTGATCGGTCCGTCAGCGCGGATGCGGCCGGAGTTATCATTACGGCGCTGGCGATCAACCGCCGTATCTGGCTGCACCATGAACGCGGTGATGCTGCCCTGACACGCCACCTGATGCTGCGGGAATCGCAGCTGTGGAATTTCATTGACTCTCATGACGAATGCGCTGCTATTTACGCGGCTCTGGACTGATACTATATCGGGGCGCCCGACGCCCCGTTTAAGGTCTGAGACGGCACGATCTGTGAGGAGCTTACCCGGCTTCGCAGATCGGTGCGGCCGCGCGAAAATCCTGGCAGGCTTCGCCTGCCGGTGAGGCGGTTCGCCACACCTGCGGCGCTGCGTACTGGCCTCACCTCAACAGGTCGCCAGTTAAGGATTAAGAGCGTAATATCTGCGTACCTTTTCTTCTTTTGCTGAATTTGCGTATGTCGCAGTGGAATATTGCCTCTTTTTCAAAGGAGGAGCAGGACAAAGTTGCCGTCGATAAGGTGGCTGCTGATGTTGCCTGGCAGGAGCGCATGAACAAGCCCGTCATGCCGGAACTTGTTGAACGGGAACAGCCTGAACACCTGCGCGAATATTTCCATGAACGGTTCCGCGTACATCGACTGAACAGTCAGCAGCTGCCGCGCGCAAATGCACCCGAATATAATAAACCGGGCGATGATCAGCAGAATTGATTTTCTTACTCAGTGTGTCCAGGGAGGGTAATCTGTGCGTATGTCTCTGATGTTTGCTGCCGTGACGCTTTTAACAGGTATTAACCTGTTTTTTATTCCGTTTCAGCCTGTTCCGGCTCTGTGGGGGGCTATCCTGGCCGTTGCTTTTGTTCTGATTAATGTCGTGGCGGATAAGCTGCGCCTCTGGAGTGGTATTGCGTGGATTATCGTTGCCGGCATCATCATAACGCTGATGCTGAAGGGGAAAGAGCCGGGTGACGAATTTCGTGTCCTGATCACCGTTTTCGCTTTCCTGGCTTCAATCTGGTATAGCGTTGCGCAGTTCAGGAAGGAAAATAAGCTCCGTTCCTGACGCCCCGTCTGGTATGCCGCCGGTTTCTCATGGCTTCTTTCCGGCGGCATGAAAAACATATTCTCTCCAGCCTGCATCTTTACGTTTCCGGCTTGCTCCCTGCTGTCTGTCTGCTTTCTCTTCTTCTTCCTGCTGTGATGTCTCTTTTTAAACCTTAAAGGCTTTAAAAGCATACCCACACTGGACACCTTCGGCTCCCGGCCAGCTGCGCTGTCCGGTCGTCGAGCCACACTCCGCTAACCGCGAAAAGACGCGGTAAGCTCCGCCGAACCCGCTACGCGGTTTCGGGCCTGGCGGCTAGTGTCTGATGTCTGAAGTCAAGGTCAACGGCAGCGCTTGCTGCGACCGTTCCGGCCGCGCCGCTTTCACCGTGCCGGCGATAAAGCTGCCGGCACTCTGCAGGGCAACGCCGTTTCGCGCCCGCGCTCTTCGTCGTTGCGGCGGGTGCCTGCTCCTTTCCCCTGGTCGTATCACCCGTTTGAGTCCATTCGCCGGGGCTGAGACAAGCACAGTCGCCATCATCCGTCCAGGGTAAATGGCACGCGGTAAACCGCGCCCTGGACAGCTGCCGTCGCCCGTGCTCGTTTATGCCCTTGCGGCGAACGGCTCTCAAACGGGTGAAGTTAATACCAGGGGGCAGGTTCAGCAGGTCCCCGCACAAAGTCAAAACCGCGGCCCCGGCAACTCAACGGGTGATGTTCTTTAAAAATCAGGAAAAAGAAAAATGCAGGATCCTTCATTGCGAACGTATCGGATCGCATTTCTGGGAAGCAATGCCAGCGGCAATCTGCCGATGTTTACCCGGGTGCAGGCCACGACCGGAAAACGGGCGATAAAAGCGTTTATTGAACGCTGTGAACCCGTCAAAGGCTGGTTTCTGGGCGCACCGGAAGACATTACCGATCAGGTTCAGAAGGAGGAAGAAGAGGCGGGAAGCAAACCGCAGGTATGAAAAAAGCAGGGTAAACCCTGCTTCTCCCACGCCGTAAAAATCGCACGAACGGTTTTTCCGGCTTCGTTAACTACCATAAGGAGTCAACTTTATGATCGTTTCTATTTTTTCACCTTCCGCAGGCGCTGTAAAGCCCCGTCGTCATTCGCGCATTCTGCGCGCAGATATCACCGCACCGGAGATTGATCCCGCTCTCAGAGCTTTCGGGCGTCATATCGCCAGAAGTCACCGCAAAGGGCGCGGTGTCCACATCCCCGCGATGAAAAATACCGCCCTCGGGCAGGTACTCCGCACGCTGGAACTGAAACGCGCATTTAACTGATGAGGTGAGCCGCCCCGCGAGGGGCGGCAACTGCAGGAAGGAGAAAACACAATGACACCGACTACCGCACAGATCATGACGGAAAATACCGTCAGCCAGACTTACCGGGCAACCTATTCACCCGATGATAATAAATTGCGACTTTACGCATCATTACGGCTCGATGAAGAAACGTATTCCCTGATCAACAAAGCAGGATTTCGCTGGGCGCCCAAACAGAAACTCTTTGTGGCGCCAGCCTGGACGCCGGGGCGGGAGGATGTCCTGCTTTCGCTCGCCGGTGATATCGAGGACGAGGACAGCACCCTGTTTGATCGCCAGGAGCAGCGCGCCGGGCGGTTCAGTGACTACAGTTACCGGCGGGCGGTTGAATCGGAGCAGGCGCTTGCGCATGTTGATTCGCTGGCATCGGCTGTCCCGCTGGGACAGCCGATCCTGGTAGGCCACCACAGCGAGCGCCGCGCGCGCCGGCATGCGCAGAAAATTGAGAGCGGCATGAAACGTGCCGTGATGCTGTTCGAGCGTGCGGAATACTGGGAACAGCGCGCGCAGGCCTCTCTGCGGCACGCAAAATACAAGGAGCGTCCGGATGTGCGTTACCGCCGTATCAAAAAAATCGAGGCGGAATGACGCAAGTCCCAAAAGCACATTGCCCGGTCTGAAAAGCATATGACGATGTGGCGTGCGCAGACGCTCGATCTGAAAATGGCGTTACTGGTCAGTAATTATGATCATATTCATGCCTGCTTTACGCTCGACAAATACCCCCGCCCGGCAGAGAAAAGCCAGTATGAGGGCTCGATGTCTCTCCATTCTGCCCTGTCGGAGGAGATCATTACTTTTGAACAGGCGCGTGATATTGCGATCCGCTGTCATGAGCGCACGATTAACCACCAACAGCGCTGGGTTAATCATTACCAGAACCGCCTGGCCTACGAACGCGCGATGCTCAATGAAAACGGTGGCGTTGTCACCCGAACACAGGAATTTGAACCAGGCGGGCAGGTACTGAGCCGGGGAGAATGGTTAACCATTCTCCGGGTTAACCGGAGTAAGGGGGAGGTGAGTTCAGTCGAAACGCCCGGTTATCGCTTTCTGGGCTACAGCGGCACGATGAAACTCACGCCCGACCGTATCACGGACTACAAAGCCCCGACAGCGGAGGAAGCCAGCGACGCGAAGAAAGCGGCGAAGCGCCCACCGATCGTCAATTATCCGGGGGAAGGGTTCCGGGAAATGACAAAAGCCGAGTGGGCGAAATTACCCGCTGATTATAAAGGCGTGCGGGGTGCTGCAGAAACCGAAACACACGGCGCCTACCGCTTCCGCCGGTGCATGACGCACGGTTGTACGCTCGTGAATGTGTATATCACAGACATGAAAACCGTTGAAATTCCGAAAAAATAGCAGGAAGGCTCCCCGGCATCTTGCCGGGGAGGTCAGGGAGTACATTCATGCATCATGACCTTAAACACCGTATTCAGGCGATGCGGGTCAAACTGGAAGGGCGCGCCCCTGTCGCTGAAATTCAGGGTAGCTCGCAACTTTTTGTCACCCCTCCCCGGAATGTCGCCGGCTGGTTGAGCTGGCTGATGTCCGGGAAACCGATCGCATTCTGGAACCCAGTGCCGGAACGGGCGCCATACTGCAGGCGATCAGGGATGCAGTCCCCCGGGCGAAGTGTGACGCCGTGGAGCTGCACGCCGGGTTAGCCCGTCACCTGCAGGCGCATTTCCCGGAGGTCCGGATCTGGTGCGGAGATTTTCTCGAATATCATCCGGAGCGCCGGTATACACGAATTATCATGAATCCGCCGTTTAATCGCGGTGATGATATCCGGCATATCCGGCGGGCATTAACTCTGCTTGAGCCTGGCGGGATTCTGACGGGCATATGTCTGGACGGGCCGCGTCAGCAAAAGGCGCTGGAGTCCCTGGCGGACGTCTGGGAGCCGTTGCCACGGGGAACATTCACGTATACCCAGGTAGCGACCGCCATTCTCAGAATAACCGTCTGATGACACGTTAAGCCGGCGGGGCACCTGTCCCCGTCTGGCCGCGCCTCGAAAGACCGCGCGCCTGCGGCGCCGGGAAAACCGGGCCGCGCTGACGCGCCGCCCGCATTTCCTTTTCGCGTCTTCCCTGTTTGCTGCCTGCTGTCTGCCTGCTTCCTCTTCTTCTCCCTGCTGTGATGCCTCTTTTTAAACCTTAAAGGCTTTAAAAGCACACCCGCACTGGACACCTTCGCTCCCGGCCAGCTGCGCTGTCCGGTCGTCGAGCCACACTCCGCTAACCGCGAAAAGACGCGGTAAGCTCCGCCGAACCCGCAAAGCGGTTTCGGGCCTGACGGCTAGTGTCTGATGTCTGAAGTCAAGGTCAACGGCAGCGCTTGCTGCGACCGTTCCGGCCGCGCCGCTTTCACCGTGCCGGCGAAGGACTGCCGGCACTCTGCGGGGCAACGCCGTTTCCGCCCGCGCTCTTCGTCGTTGCGGCGGGTGCCTGCTCCTTTCCCCTGGTACCCGTATCACCGTTTGAGTCCATTCGCCGGGGCTGAGACAAGCACAACCCGTCTTGCTGTCCAGGGGACGGCAGAGCCTTTCGCAATAAATTTTTCCCGGCCATTCCGCTGCCGCTTCATTAGACCGAAAAAAATTTCCCGCTCACCCCCGGACATCTGCACCGGCCGTGCTCGTTTACGCCCTTGCGGCGAACGGCTCTCAACGGGTGAAGGTTATATCCAGGGGGCAGGTTCAGCAGGTCCCGTACAAAGTCAAAACCTCGGCCCCGGCAACTCAACGGGTGATGGTTTTAAAAGGCAAAACAACGGATTAAGGAGATTCATCATGGCAGCACGTGGCGTTAACAAAGTCATTCTGGTTGGACATCTGGGACAGGACCCGGAAGTGCGTTACATGCCCACGGGGGCGCAGTGGCCAATCTGACGCTGGCCACGTCTGAACATGGCGTGACAAGCAGACGGGAGAGATGCGCGAAAACACCGAGTGGCACCGTGTTGTCATGTTCGGCAAGCTCGCGGAAGTGGCGGGCGAATACCTGCGTAAAGGCGCACAGGTCTACATCGAGGGCCAGCTGCGCACCCGCAACTGGCAGGACGATGCCGGAGTCACGCGCTACGTCACCGGAGGTGCTGGTCGGGCAGACGGCACATGCAGATGCTCGGCGGCCGCCGTGAATCCGGAGTGCCTGAGAGCGCCGCGCAGCCGCAGAATCCTGCCACCCCGGCACAACCTGCTCAGGCCGCAGCCAAATCCCGAAAGCGAAGGGCGGTAAGAAGGCCGTCAGGATGCCGCCCGTCTCAGCAACCGCCTCAGCCTCTCCCGGATGATTTCCCACCAATGGATGATGACGCGCCCTTTTAACCACGATGAAGACGCCCCGTTCAGGCGGGGCAGAAAGGAGAAACACATGGACCATAACGTTTTGTCCCCGCTTGAATCCCTGCCGGATGGCACGTTTACCCGCGAGCAGGCTCAGGTTGTCGCAGCGCAGTATCAGAATGTGGCGATTGAAGATGATCAGGGGACCCATTTTCGCCTTGTCGTCCGTCAATCAGGATGACGGCAGCATGATCTGGCGCGTCTGGAATTTTGAACCGGGCGGCGAGGACATGATGAACCGCTACATCCGGGACTACGGAGTACGCAAAACGAAGTAAGCAGTAAGAAGAAGGCCGGACAGGTGGCTGTCCGGCAGACATTCATCAATAGCTAAGAGGTATCAATTATGTCTGCAACAGAGTCTAAGGTAAAAACTGCACCGAAAACCAGCAAAAAAAACGCTTAAGTCTGCCGAAGCTGAGGCGCTTAAAGTGGCTCTCGATGCCGCACAGGTCGAGTATGTCCCGGTGACGGCACTGGTGAAGTCTCCCCTGAACGTCAGGACCATTCCCTATCCGGCGGAGAAAGTCTGTTCAATGGCAGATTCCATTGAAGCCATTGGCCTGTTGCAGAATCTGGTCGTGCATAACCTCCCGGATGGTCGCTGTGGTGTGGCTGCCGGTGGTCGTCGCCTGAAAGCGCTGCAGCTCCTGCAGAGTGAAAACCGTATCGATGCCGGATATCAGGTGATGGTGAAAAAGGTACCTGATGAACTGGCTGTTGCGGCATCAATGGCAGAAAACGAACAGCAGATGGCAATGCATCCGTCTGAACAGATCGCTGGGTTCCGCACACTGGCAGAGCAGGGGAAAACCCCCGCGCAGATTGGCGATTTGCTGGGGTTCGGTACGCGTCATGTTCAGCGCATGTTGAAACTGACCGAACTGGCTCCGAAATTCTGGCGGCGCTGGCGAAGGATGAAATCACCACCGAACCATGCCAGGCACTGGCGCTCGAAAGCGATCAGAAACGCCAGGTGGAAGTGCTGGAATCCGCCGCAAACGGTCCTGGAATAATGAAGTATCAGTTTCCTCGATCCGTAACCTCATTACCTCAGAAGAGGTTTCCACAAACGGCGACAAATTCCGCTTTGTGGGAGAGGCCGCATTCAGTCCGGATGAAATCCGGGTTGATCTCTTCAGCAGCGAAAACGGCGGCTATGTCAAAAGTGCATCGCTCGATACCGCCCTGCTGGAAAAACTGCAGAACATCGCGGAGCACCTCCGCGAAGCGGAAGGCTGGTCATGGTGTGATGGTCGTCTTGACCCGATTTCACACTACGGGAAGGACACTAAATCTGGCGCCTGCATGCTGTCCCACCTGTGGAATATACCGAAGCCGAATCAGAACGTCTTGCGGAACTGGAAGCTCTGGAAGCTAAGTATGAAGACGAGAACCCCGGCGTGAATGATGACGTCTTGGCCGGGGCTCTGGAAGCTGTCTGGGAAGAACAGCAGACCATCGCGCACCGGGCAAAACACCGGGCATGGACGGATGAAATGAAGCAATCTGCCGGAGTGGTGGTTTCCTGGACTGGCCAGGAGGTGAAAGTACAGCGCGTGTGGTGCTGTGCGCCGATGAAAAAATGGAGGAGAAGGATGCATCCACCGATCAGGCCCTGAAAAAGTCGATCCGCTGGACGCCGTCAGTGTCCCGTTGCTGACCCGCCTTTCTTCTGAACGCACACTGGCGGTTCAGGCGGCCCTGTTGCAGCAGCCGCAGAAAGCCGTCGCGCTGATGGTCTGGAAAATGTGTAACTCGGTTTTCCATACCACAACGTCCGTCAAAGAGCCGTTCTGCATTAGCGTGATGTGTCGCATTACGCGCTGACCCGTGAAGCACCTGACGGTGAAAACAGCGTTGCGTTTCAGGCCATCCAGTCAGAAAAAGAACGTCTTGAAGCCCTGCTGCCGGAAAACTGGCGAAAGGATATGACCACCTTCTTTACGCTCGATGGCGCAACCCTGATGGCACTGATGGCTTTCTGCACCGCCTGTTCCATAGATGGTGTACAGGGCAAGGATGAATTTGGTCGTAAACACCAGAGTTCGCTGGATGGTGGGAAAACGCCATTCAGTTTGACCTTCGTGACTGGTGGAAACCGACGGCTGATAACCTTTTCTCGCACATGAAGCTGCCACACATTGTACAGGCACTCTCTCAGACCGGACTGGCTGGCGCAGCACAGGACGCCGCGAAGATGAGAAAAGGATGCGCTGAACATGCAGAGCACTTCTCTCAAAATCGTTGGTTCGGAATGGATGACCAGTGCTGACAACCAGAAAACAGCTTGCCGCAAAGTCTGAACTCAGTCTGGCAACAAGTCAGAACGATACCGACGTTGATGCCGGCGACGTCACCGACCATAACAACCCGGCCTGCGCCGCCTGATAACGGAGACGCCGCCTGCGGGGCGGCGATAAGGAGACTGAAAATGAAAACGTTACTGACTCTGGATGTCCTGAAAACCATGTCTTCTGATGAGCTGGAAAGACTACCGCGCCGCCGGTGAAGACTTTCGCCGGGAGCTGAGTCACGCTGTCATGCGCGATCTGACCTCCACCGTCCAGCTGGTCCGTGAATGCCGAATACCGGTGCGAATTTGGCGGCTTCTTTCCTGTCCAGATCCGTTTTACCCCCCCTCATGGTCACTTTGATGTGGCGGTATGCAGCCCGGGGGAGTTGAATCCTCGCTGGATAGTGGTCTTTGTTACCCGTGACGTCAGCCGTTCTCTGTCGTTCGCGTGATGGATGCATTCAACCCTGAACTCATCACCCATACTCTGGATTCATCGAGTGTCTTGACGCCGGTGGCTACTCGTTTGCCAGCATCATCAGCACGCTGTCACAGGAGGCGCACAATGATCCCGTCATCCAGTGCTCTTGTATCCCTGAAACCAGCCGTCAGGCAGCGCTGCAGGCCATCATGACGGTGGAAGAGGCTCGCCAGCGCGGCGCACGTCTGCCATCGATGCCACACGTCCGGACATTCCTGCGCCTGCTGACAGGCTGTAGCCGGATTAACAGTGACGTTGCCCGCCGTATTCCTGGCATTCACCGTGATCCAAAAGGCCGCCTTTCCAGCCTGAAACAGGTAGAAGAGGCGCTGGATATGCTTATCTCCAGCCACGGGGAATACTGTCCGCTGCCGCTGACAATGGATGTGCAGGCTGAAAATTTTCCGGAAGTCCTTCATACCCGAACAGTACGCAGGCTAAAACGTCAGGACTTTGCCTTCACCCGAAAAATGCGCCGTGAAGCCCGTCAGGTCGAGCAGTCCTGGTTACTGCGTCAGAACCTGCTGGACAGGCTGTCACAGAACTGAATTTTCAGTCACCGGAAACCGTCTGCACCTGGTACACCCGGTGGAGCGACGAGTTTGACGCGGCAGAGCTTGCAGCACCGTTCTGGCGCTGGCAGTCGCGATTCGCATCGCTGAAGGAACTTGACTGGCTTCGCATCAGCGGTGAGCCGCTGTATGCAGTGATGTACGAAATTCCGTTTATTGTCCGGGAAACACCTGAGCATATTCGTGTTGCTGAACGCTGGCAGGTGCCAAATAAGCTGGCTGATCGGAGTGGTGTATGAAGTGGCGCTATTCTCTGCGCTGGAAACTGCCGCACAGGCCCTGCCCAGGTCCACGGGAACTGATTTCCGTTGTCGTGGAGGCTGGGCAGGCGGCACCTGAAGAGGTGATGTCACGCTGGGTGGCTGGCTCAGGTTACGCTGTATGCGTGGATTTTCTCGGCCAGAAACAGATCCAACGCTGGAGCGATGAACGGAAAGCAGCGGTGAGAAGGCGCAACATGCAGGCACGTATTAATCGTGTTGCCCCTTTGTTTGCCGACGAGTTAATCGAGCGTGAACTGGCTGCGCGTCCGGAGTATTTCAATGGCAAGTCCGCCCGATGAATAAGTACAATGCTGTCTGACAACTCAGATGGCCAAATACAAGGAAAGCAGAACTATGAGGTACTGGTTGCTCGTTATCTTAATGAACGTGCTGTTCTGGTTGATCGTGAAGCATGTTGCTCCGGAATGGTATGGTTCCCCTGGTTATTATGCAGGCCAAATTATCTGCACACTAATAGCTGCGGTCATCACATGCGTGATCCGCCTGACTGGTTAGATGGAATCCTGCTCGGCGTAATAAAATTCGGCGTTCTGATTGCCGGGATTATATTCTTTGTCTGGGGCATCGGGTACAAGCTGGCATTCTGGGGCAACATGATCCTAATACCATATATGCAAGTGCAAACGATGTTATTTTGCCTAATCTTGCGCTGGGCACGGGCGTCTTGATCGCGGGATGGGTATACATTAGATATTTAAAGCGCTAAGCAGCATAAAGCGTGGATATACCTGGTAAGAAATAGCACCGGCCCGGTATAATCGACGTGGCGCTTGAGGCTTTTTGCCTCATGACGTGAAGGTGGTTTGTTACCGTGTTGTGTGGCAGAAAGCAGAAAGCCCCGTAGTTAATTTTCATTAACCCACGAGGCCCACTGAATGTCTAGTCAACACCAGTATGGCCTCTTACCGTTGTATGGGTCCACCACATATTGCAATTTTTACTCTCACGTAAAATATAGTCCACTGGCGTCATCAGTTCGAGTGATTTATGTGGCCTTTTGCTGTTATACAGCACCAGATATTCAGCCATTCTTTGATTAAACAAATTCAGGTCCTCAAAAAGCAACAATTCATTGAATTCAATAAATTGTTCTCTAAGTGTCCGGTTAAATCGCTCACAGGTCGCATTCATTTTCGGTGTGTACGGATAGGTCCAGATGTGTTTAATCGAGGCTTCCTGTAGCGTTTTATC